>DATBBD010000767.1:0-10412 GCA_036271175.1 Polyangiaceae bacterium
ACCTCTACAAAGTAACCCGAGGGGGGTGCAGCCATTCCACCCCGCCGTGCTTCATCGCCCGAGGACGATGCTGACGCCGAGCCCGACCCCGTAAAAGACCGCGGGAAACGACGAGACGTCTTGGTTCATCACGCGAACGCCGGTCGCCCCCGTGAGAAAATTCGCGTCGGTTTCGGCGAATAACGACACCGGTGTTCGGACCGGCCACGCGAGGGCAAGCGACAGTCCCGCGCCGGTGAGCCAGCGTTCGCCCGCGTCGGAGTGAGCCGGATCGCGAGCCACGTCTGCGTCGAGGCGTTCGACGAGAACCTGGGCGCGCGGGCGCAGCACGAGGTCGAGCGAGCGAATATCGACGACCGGACCCGCACCGGCGACGAACGACGTCCAGCTCGGCCGGACGCCTGCGACGTTTCGGAACGCGACGGCGTAGCTTGCTTCGAGCTCGGCGAATACCGGCAGGGTCGGAAACGCGTAGCCGACACGCGCCGCCCCGCCGTAGCGGATCGGACCCGACGCGAGCCCGTTCCCGAGCCGTGTGGCGACACTTGCCCACGCCCTCGGCAAGCGCTGCGGCGGGGCTATTTCGTCGTAGAAACCGTCGTCAGCGTCGTCGCGCGCTCGGTCCAAAAACAAAGCTGCGACAACCAACCCTGCTGACTGCCACCGGTCCGCCTCCGCGTCGTCGCTCCGAAAGACCAGCCGGCGCGATGGGCGGTCCGGAAACATGTCCAGGACGATGGTCGCATCCGTCGGTGAGTTCCAGACGACGCGCGCCGAACTCGTCGACGGGTCGTCCGAAGCGACGCACGTGCGAGGTCGCATCGCGTCGCTGCAAGCGTCGACCATCGCCGCCGCGAGCGCGGGCGACGGGGCGACCGGCGAAACGGCGACGGCGATGACGGCCGGAAGGACGGGAATACTTCCCCAATATCCAAGTCGCTTGCGCCCGTCGACCGAAGACGAGCGCGCCGCCAGCTCTGCCGATTGCGGCCGAGAAGAAGGCTTGCGGCTCGCGTCTGGAAAGTAACCGCACGCCCCGTGTTCCGTTCGCGAAATCGTGAGTGAGCGACCTCAGCCTAAGTCGGCGGGGTCGCGGTTACTTGGGATTAGGCGAGCCCACATGGGTGCTGGGCCGCTCCTTCTTCCAGCGAGGCATCGATGCACTTTCCTTCGGCAATCCGTCGACGACTCGCGTTCGTCGCTGGCGCCATCGCTCTCTTGTCTTGTTCGAGTCGAGACGCCGGGTCGTTGCATGCGACGGGCGCTGCGAGCGGACAGGGGGCAGCGAGCGGCTCGATCGTGTTCACCGGCGCCGCGAACACCGGCCTTGCCGACGCGTCGTGCGTCGCGGAAGAGAGCCGCGCCGAGGCGCTGCCGCTCGATATTTTCGTGCTGTTCGACGAGTCGGGGTCGATGTCGACTCCCGCAGGGTCGGGGACGCGACTCGACGCGGTGCGCGCGGCGGCGGCAGATTTTCTTCGCGCGCCGGAGAGCGCCGGGATCGGCGTCGGCATCGGATACTTCGGAAATTTTCCGATCGGCAAGACGTCGTGCAATCCCGCGGACTACGCGACCCCCGCAGTGCCGATCGCGCTCTTGCCCGGCGCCGTCACCCCGCTCCTCGACTCGCTCGACACTGTGAAACCGACGGGCGAGACGCCCACCGGACCGGCGATCCGCGGCGCGTGCAGCTACGTCGAGGGCTGGAAGCAAGCGCACCCCGCGAACACCGCCGACATTTTGCTGGTCACCGACGGCGTTCCGGAAGCGCCGGTGTCGAGCCAGTTCGGATGCACGCCGACGCTCGCCGATGCCGTGAGCGCGACGACCGATTGCGTGACGTCGACCGGCGACGCGCTCTACGTGCTCGGGGTCGGTCCGAGTCTCGACAATTTGAATCAGATCGCCGCGGCGGGGAAGAGTGGCTCCGCATACCTCGTCGACGGAACCGACGTTCAATCGGAGGTGCTCGCCGCGCTCGACTCGATTCGCGGCACGGCGCTGCCGTGCGCGTTCACGATCCCGGCCGCGCCGAGCGGCGAGACGTTGAACTACGGCCAGGTGAACGTCGTCGCGACGGATTCGTCGGGCGCCGAGCACGCGCTCTACAACGTCGATGACGCGAGCGCGTGCGACGCGACGCGCGGCGGCTGGTACTACGACTCGCCCGACTCGCCTCGGCAGATCGAGCTCTGCGCGGCGTCGTGCGCGTTCGTGAAGGCTCAATCGAACGGCGGTGCGATTCGATTCGCACTCGGCTGCGGCACGCTCACGATCCCTCAATAGATCGCGAGCACGAAAGAGGTGACCATCATGATCCATCGTCAGCACGGTCTCGCGTTTTTTCCGCTCGCTCTTGCTCTGAGCGCGTGTGCGTCGAACTCGGACGGCAGCGGCGCGTCGGCTCTCTCGGGCGCAGGGGGCGCGTCCGCGAAAAACGGAAGCGGATACAAGTTGTATGCCGGTTCGGGCACGAGCTTCGCGGGCGTTCCGCTCCCCGCGGGCGTCGGACCGGGCACGGCCGACACATGCTCGACGCCGCCGTCGCTGGGTTCGAAACCCGACGTCCTCGGCGCGAGCACGACTTGTTACTACGGAGACAGCGCCGATCCTTCGACGCCGGCGGCGACCGTCGAAGAAATCCTCGAAGTGGTGAACGACAAGACCGTCATCCACGTGCGGGTCACGTTCGATCCGAACTTCGTCGACAACAGCTACGGCGACAACGCGATCGGCTGGGGTTCCACCACGACGACGACTCCTGCGCCTCCCGCGCCGGCCGCGCCGGGCACGATGCCCGCGCCGGGCAAGATGCCCGCACCCGGGTCGATGACGACCATGCCGGGCGCAGGCGGCCCCGGTGCCGGAGGTCCAATGGGCGGCCCGCACGGTCACACGTTCAAGGACCTCGTCGAAAGCGATCACCTCGAGCTCGAGCTGTTCGACAAGGCCGGCAACGACGATCTGCACATCGCCGTCGACTACATCTCGGTCGATCCGAGCAAGCCTTGCGGGTATGGCACCCTCGGTGTCACCGGCGGCGAAGGTCAGGTCTTTTCCGGCAGCGCGAGTGACGTGCTCGCCGTCGCGACGTCGCTCGATCGCGACCTGAACGGATGCGGCTATTGCCTCACCGAGTCGTCGCCGGCGACCGATTCGAACTACACGCCGAATCCCCAGTACCCGAAATGGGATTTTCGCGTCGTCTACGAGCTATGGATCGACGCGGCGACGTTCGGCTCGTCGGGGTTTCAAAAGGCGCTCGTCTCGTTCGTTCACGCCTCGCCGTCGAAGATCGGGACGCCGACACTCGACGTCACGCCGATGTCGTGTCCGCCGGGATGGGATCAACCCTTGTGCAACGCGGAGCTCTCCGGCGAAGGCGTCAATTGCGGGACGGGTTCGGGGGGATCTGGGGGCACCAGTGGCGACGCGGGCGGCATTTGTCCCGCCGGTTGGGTACCGGATCTCGAAAGCGAGGGGCGCTTCTGCGTGCCCCAATGATCTGCGCGCTTCGCGTCGCTCGTCGGGGCGTGCTCGGCGGGTTCGTCGCGTGGGCGAGCGTCGCGTGCGGTAGCGCCGACTCGAATAGCGGACTCACCGCCGGGCAAGCGGCGTCGCCGGAACGCGACGCGGCGTCACCCACGCCCGTGTCGACCGGGACGGACGGCACGACGACCGTGTCCACCCCGCCCGTGGCGTGCTTGCCCGCGCTCGCGAGCTGTGACGATCCGAGCTCGACGTGTTGCGAGGGTTCGGTGTGCGTCGAACGCTCCGGCGTGAAGCGGTGCGTGCAGACGTGCACGACGCGGTTCGACTGCGGTTCGCTCTGCTGCGTCGACGACGCCGACGCCGGGCGAAAGCTGTGCGGCGATGTCTCGCAATGTCCGCCGGTGCCGTGTTCCGACGTCGGCGGTTCGTGCAGCCAACCGGGGCCGTCTTGCTGCGCCGGCCTCGCGTGCGTCTCGTCCGCGAGCTCCGTCTACGCCGGTTGTCGTACGCCGTGCACGACCAGCAGCGACTGCTCGACGAGCTGTTGCGTCCCTTACGCGAGCGGCCCCGGCGGCTTTTGTGCCGATTCGAGCGCCTGCCAATGCGCGGCCGCCGACGCACCGTGTGGCGGCACGCAACATTGTTGCACCGGTCTGTCGTGCACCACGAGCGATTCGAGCGGCGCCTTCTCGTGCAAACCGACGTGCAAGACGAACGGCGATTGCGCGAGCGGATGCTGCGTGCCGATCGCCGGCACCGCCGAATCGGCGTGTCAGACGAAGAGCGTCTGCGGAGGGTGACGGCGCGCGAGTTCGTTCGGCGTGACGGCTCACGAAACGCGGTCAGCGTCGTGATTTCTTCCCGCCGACCGCGCCGCTCACGGCGATGCGAAGCGCCTCTTTCGCGAGCGCGACCCAGTCGGCATTCGGGTGCGTCACTTCGAGCCAACCCTTCATCGTGCGACCCGCGCTCGGGCTGAAAGGCTTGCCGGTTCCGTCGGCGACCAGCGCCGCGGCGCGCGCCTCGTCGAGTTTCAAGATGAAGCGCCCCTGTGACGACATGCCGAACGATTTGCCGTTCAACGTCATCCCGCAGAGTGCGCCGGACTTGCTCTCCATGAGCGAGAACCCGGGCGTCTTGGCGAACGCCCGTGCCACCGGCACGAACCGTGGGTCGGCTTCGTCGAGAGGTGCGTTCGTCGTGCGGACGGTCGTGCGCTTCTTCGTTTTCGACGGCGGAACGGCCTTCGTGTTCGGACGCGTCTTGCGCGGTGCCTTCTGCGGCACCCGGCGACGGTAATGCGGGCGCGCCCGCGCCGGCAATCGCTCGCGCCATACCTGCCCGCGCTGACCGGCGAAATTGCACGGAAAGCGCCGCTCCGTCCTTTCGCACAGGTTTCGACAACGAGCTCGCGGCGAATTCGCGCGGGTGCACGCCGTCGCGTGTCGCGCCGTGCGCGTGATTCGCGCCGAACGGCGCTTGATCACGCCACGATGGGACGGGCACTCTTCCCTCGCGTGCCGCTGACTCGATGAGCGGACAGGCGACGCTCGTCATGCGCGACGTACCGCGACAGTGGGCTGCTTCGACGCCGGAAGAGTTCGACGCTCTTTCGACCGCGCACGCCTGGAAGCACTGTCACGTCGGCCTGTTCGACGTCGATGGAGTGTTTCGCGAAAAACGCGTGCCGCTCGCCGTCGCGCGAGACTACGTCCACCACGGCTGGTCGTTCATCGACGCCCTCCCGTATTGGAACGCCGCGGAACGTTGCACCCAGGATCTACCCTTCGTGGGTGAAAACTGTGGGCTCGACCTAGCGAGCGTCCGTCCTTACCCGTTCGAAGCGTCGTCGGCGCTGGTCGTCGCGGACTACGCGGGGCCCTCTCGTCGGCTCTCGGCGCGCGTGAAGCTGAGCGAACAGGTCGCTCGGGCCGCGAGCCTCGGGTTCCGGGTTTCGGCGAGCACGGAGCTCGAATTCATCGTTCTCGACGAGACCGCCGAAACGCTGCGAAAAAAAGCGTTCTCCGAACTCATCACGCACGCGCAACACAACCGATGCTGGTCTGGCTACATGCTAGCGACGGATGCGGAGTTGCTCGCTCAATACGAGACCGTGCTCGCCGCGGGCGATGTTCCCCTTCATCACTATTGCGCCGAGCTCGGTCCTGGTTGCTTGGAGATCGCGTTGCCGCAGCGAAGCGTGATGCACGCCGCGGACGACGCCGCGCTCGGGCGTTTGTTCACCAAAGCCTTTTTCCAGCGTCGCGGCCTTACGGCATCGTTCATGGCCAAGCTCAGTGACGACCACCCCGGACTCGGCGGCCATCCCATTCTCTCCCTGTTCGATCTGACTTCGGGTGCGGCGTCCTTTTTCGACGCGACGCGCCCGCACGGGCTCTCGGAGGTGCTCCGTGGGTTCGTCGCGGGCGTGCTCGCGGTGTTACCCGAGGTGACGGCGTTGTTTGCTCACACCACGAACGCCTATCGACGTTACGCGCCCGGCAACTGGGCTCCGAGAACGGCGACGTGGGGCATCGAAAACTACACCTGCGGCCTTCGCGTCGTGACCGGTCGCCCCGAGGACGTGCGCATCGAATTTCGGTTGCCGGGCGCGGACATGAATCCACACGCGACCTTCGCCGCGCTGCTCGCTGCGGGTCTCGACGGCATCGAAGAACGGCTCGAACCGCCGCTTCCCTGCGCCGCGATCGGTCGCGACGCCGGCAACGACGCCGGCCGGCGTCTACCGCGAGGGCTCCTCGAAGCCGCGGATGCGTTCGCGGCGTCCGCGTTCGCGCGCCGCCACTTCGGCGACGCGTTCGTGTCGCATTTCGCCGAAACCCGGATCCGCGAGGCCGAGGAGATGCGGCGACACGTCTCGTCGTTCGAGCGCGCGCGCTACTTGCACACGGTTTGAGAGCACGGTTCTCGGAGGTCCCGATGAGTGACTTGGAACAATTCGCGAGTCTTCCGGAGCGGGTCGAAAACGTCAGGAGAGTCCGCGAGCTCATCGACGCCCTCGGGATCGACTACATCTATTACCAATTCGTTTCGGTCACCGGGCGCATCATGGGGAAGGGGGCGCCTTCGAGTCATTGGGAACGCCTCGCCACGAAAGGGTTCCAGCTCGTCTACGGATCCACTGCGAATCTGTTCTTGAATCGCGCGGGCCAGTACCTCGGCTTTGGTCCCGAGGCCTCCGAGCTAGTCGGCATCGCGGACCCCGAAACGTTTGCGCAGCTTCCGTGGGAGCCGCGGGTCGCGCGGGTGTTCTGCACGCTCTTCCGAAATCGCGAGGAAGAAGAGAACCCTGGCGGCGCCCTCACCGCGGACTGTCGCGGAAACCTAAAGCGCGCTCACGCTGCGTTCGAGGCAAAGCACGGCCTCCAGCTCCGCCTCGGCACCGAACCGGAAATGATGTGGTTCAAGAAAGGGCCGGATGGAAAGCCGGCGGGCGGCGTGACCAAGCCGTACTGCTACCACATCGATCAGTTCGAAGAGCTTCGGCCCATCACGCTCAAAGTCACCGAATATTGCCGAAAAATGGGGCTCGATTCGATCCAGGGCGACCACGAGGACGCCCCCGGACAGATCGAGCTGAACTGGACCTTCGATCGCGTCGAACGCACCGCCGATCGCCTCACGACGTATCGTCAGATCTGCGCGCAGGTCGCCCGCGAGTTCGACGTGATCGCCTGTTTCATGTCGAAGCCGTTCATGCGGCTCTCCGCGAACGGCTGTCATCACAACTTCTCGCTTTGGCGCGGCGGCGAAGACGGCGTGGTCGACCTCGGGTCCGAGGGCACGTCGATGCCCGACGTGCGCTCGTACGCGCGCGGCGGCGAGAACGGGTTCATGCCCGACGGAGACGACCTGCGGATCCCGGGTCCGACCGGAAAGCGTGCCGCCGGGGGCATCGTGAAACACTTGCCGGCGCTCACCGTTCTCGGCGCTTCCACGGTGAACTCGTACAGGCGCCTCCTCGACTTCGGATACTGGGCTCCGGTCTACAACAACTGGGGATTCCAGAACCGAACGTGTGCACTCCGCGTGTCGGCGCCGGGGCGATTCGAATATCGCGCCGTGGATTCGATGGTGAACCCCTATTTGCTGAATGCAGGCTTGCTCGCCGCCATGGACGAAGGCTTGTCACAGCGGCTCGACCCCGGGCCGCTCGAGCAACGGAACATGTATCAGTTCGAGCTCTCGGGCGGGAAAGTGAACAAGCTTCCGATGAACCTCGGTGCTGCGCTCGACGCGTTCGCCTCCGATCCGCTCATCCGCGGCGCGCTTCCGGGCGACATGGAGCGCGTCTTCGTCGAGTACAAGCGCGACGAATGGGACAAATTCCTCGCGACGGTGACTCAGTGGGACATGGATACGTACTTGGATTGCCTGCCTTGAAGGCGGCGTCGCGATGACCGGGCTCGAGCTCGCGCCGGAGCAGGTCCAACGGTTTCACGAAGACGGGTTCATCGTGCTGCCGCGGATCATCGAACCCGAAGCCGTTTCGTTGCTGCGCGAGCGATTCGACCGGCTCTTCGCCGGCGAGTACGACACGGGGCTCGTTCCCGACGAAGTGAATTGGAAGGCCGGGCGCGACGACGAAAGCCTGACGCGCCAGATCTGCAACGCCTGGAAGGCCGATCGCTTCGTCGCGAGCGTCATTCTCCGAAGCGATATCGGTAAAGCGTGCGCGACCCTCGGCAGGTGGCCGGGCACGCGGTTGAGCCAGGACAATTTGTTGTGGAAGCCGCCACGCGGAAAGCCGATTGGGTTTCACCAAGACTCGGCGTACGAGCGCTGGACCATCCCACCCGAATGGGTCAGCTGCTGGATCGCTCTCGACGACACGGTGAAAGACGGCGGCACCGTCGAGTACGTGCGCGGCTCGCACCTCTGGGGACAAAGCGGCATGATCGAACAGTTCCACGGGCCGGCCGAGCCCGTGAAAGAGATGCGCGCGGCGGCGGAGCTAGCCGGAGTCGACGCACCCGAACGCGTGCCGATCGAAGTGCCGGCCGGTGGTGGCACGTTTCACTTTGGATGGACCTGGCACGGCTCCGACACCAACCGACGAGACGTGCCGCGCCGCTCGATCGTCGCGCACTGTATGTCGTCGGAGGCGCGATTCCATCCGACGAACGTCGGCTACATCTACAGTCGCTACAAACGCTTTGGTGATGACGCGATGGACGAGACGCACTTTCCCATCCTCTGGCGCAACGATGGCTACCGATCGGCGTTCCTCGATCCGTACGTGACACGCACTATCAATTGGGGTGAATCACCGCCGGGCGCGACGGCGTCTGCGCAACATCCCTGACACCGTCGAGAAAGCGATTGGGGCGGGCCGTCGGCGTAAGACGTTCGCATGGCAACCGATCACGCTCCCAAGTTCGGCGTCCCAGAATCGTTCAGCCAGGATCCGGCCCGCGTGAAAGCGACGAAGGAGCGGTTGGTGCAAGCCGGCGTCCGGGCTTGCCTCGCGACGTTCGTCGACGTGTATGGCATTCCGAAAGCCAAGAAGACGCCCATCGACGCGTTCGAGCACATGTGCGACGGGAGCGAGCTCTACACCGTCGGCGCCAACGAAGGGTTGGGGCTCGCCGGTCCCCAGGAAGACGAGTGCGCGACGGTGCCGGACCTCGCGTCGACCATCGTGCTCCCCTGGGACAAGACGCACGCCTGGTTCGCGAGCGACCTCTATTATCACGGCGAACCTTACGCGGGCGACCCGCGCGGCATCCTGAAGCGCGTGCTGAAGCGCGCCGAGCAGATGGGGTTCAAGTTCAACCTCGGCATCGAGCCGGAGTTCTACGTGCTCCGCGAAACGCCGGAAGGAAAGCTCGTCCCGATCACGAAGACCGATTTCAAAGGGCCGAACGCCTGTTACGACGTCGCGCTCGCGACGGAATCGGACGCGTTCCTGACGCCGCTTTCCGAGTACATGAGCGAGCTCGGCTGGGGTCTCTTCTCGTTCGATCAAGAGTGCGGCAAGGGCCAGTACGAATTCGATTTCGGCTACACCGACGCGCTATCGATGGCGGATCGATTCGTGTTTCTGCGCTTCATGGTGAAGAAGGTGGCGCAAGCCATCGGCGCCACGGCGACGTTCATGCCGAAGCCGTTTTCGAACGACTTCCGGAACGGCGCGCACTTCAACATGTCGCTCGCCGACGTGAAGACGGGCGCGAACTTGTTCGCGCCGAGCACCGCTCCGGGTCCGCTCGCGAAGCGCTACGGCGCGGCGTGTTCGGATCTGGCGCTCCACTTCGTCGCGGGGCTCAAGCGACACGCCCCCGCGATCACGGCCGTGACCTGTCCGAGCTACAACTCGTATCAAGGCCTCCTCGCGCAAGGCGACCTCGCCGACTTCTCGTGGGCGCCGGTGCTCGTCGCGTGGGGGAAAAACAATCGGAGCGCGATGCTCCGGTTGCCGGGAAACCGGTATTGCATCGAGAACCGTGCGGTGGACATGTCGAACAATCCGTATCTCGCTGCGGCCATCTCGCTCAGCGCCGGACTCGACGGCATCGAGCAATCTCTCGATCCGGGCGAGCCGCTCAACGACGATCTCTATCGCCGAGGCCGTGCGGAACTCAAAGCCGCGGGCATCTCGCTACTCCCACGGACGTTGCTCCACGCCATCGAGGCGTTCGACGCCGACCCCATCTCGACCGCGGCGTTCGGCGATTTCTATAAAGACATCTATTCGACCCACAAGCAGCGGGAGTGGGAGCGGACCTTCTATCTCGTCAGCGAGGAACAGCGGAAGCGCGAGCTCACGTTCATCTGACTTCACGCCAGGGGTGATGATGCGTCGGATTGAGTCGGACTGGGTTTCGACTCGACTCGACTCGACTCGACGCCCGCGCGCCGACATTTCCGACCCAAGTCAGGGAATGACGGATTTTTGC
>DATBBD010000768.1:0-1747 GCA_036271175.1 Polyangiaceae bacterium
TCTCGCGCGTGATGTGACCGAAGAGGTGATAGACGTTCACGATCCGGAGCGGCGCGACCGTCTCGGAGAGGGCCTGGAGCCCGCTCGACGCCGGTTCGGCGGACGTGAACGCGCCGAGCGCGTCTTCGAACGACACCGCGAGGTACGCGAGCGTGAGCAGCGACCCCGCGGTGAGGCGAACCAGAAACACGAGCGTGTCGGTGTCGGCGGACCGCAAAGAGTCGAACGGGCGACGCAGGAGCCGTCGTGTCCGTCGCTCCGCGACGATGAGATTCACTCGAGCGACCCGGAGCGCTCGCGCAACGTCCCCAAAGCGGGCGCGCAACGATCGGCGAAGCGCGACGAATGGACGGCCGAGCCATTCGACGTCGCGATCGTCCAAGAGAAAGGCGTGGAGCGCGATCGCGAGATAGCTGAAAAAGCCGTAGTTCGCCGTCGCGATGTTCATCACCTGAAAGCCGGTCAACGCGGCGCAGGCGGTGAGCCGAAACGGACGCGGCAAAAAGACGAACACCGGGACGACGAGCTCGAGGACGAGCGCGCCGCGGCTCTCGATGGCGTGCCACGCGGCCGGCAACTGGTGCGCGTACCACGCGAGCGCGGTCGGGAGCGGCGCGGTCTCGTAGTAGAACGACATCGCGCTGCCGTCCTTCCAGTCCCCGAGATACGACTGGTACTTCGCTAGCCCCGACTCGAAGTACAACTTGAAGAGCAACACGCGGAACAGAAAATGCGCGAGCCGGTGCCGGCGCGGCGACAAGAGCGTCGCGAGCGCGCCGCACTCGATGAGCAAGTTGTCCCACTGAAACGCCAAGAAATCGCGGCAAATGACGGCGTAGCTCAGGTAGAGCACCGTGGACGCCGCGAACGCGAGCCGCGGCGCGATGCGAAATAGAGCGAGGAGCGCGAGCACGACGCCGACCGCGATACCGCCGGAGAGCGCCGCGTCGCTCGCGTCGTGACGGAAGAGTGTCGGGAAACGCAAGAACGAGACGTCGGGGCGCTCGGCGACGGCGCGCACCAGATCGGACGCCGGCAAGAGCCCGCGGCTGCCGACGAGCACCTGGATTTGAACGCCGAGCGAGAGCCACGCGACGACGAACACCAGCGCGAGCAGCCGCTGAAAGAGCCGAGTAACGGCCGGGCCCGAGCCGGACCCGAACGCGCTCAGACTCAAACGTGGTCCGCTTGCCGAGCTTCGGGGAGAACGCTCTTCGGCGTTTTCGAGTGCTCGGCTTGAGCCGCCATCCGCAGAGCTCGCTCCCACGTTCGTTCACCAGTGATCAGACGCGCACCGCGCTTGTAAGTGACATAGCTCACGGCCCAGTTGATGAGCACGATGATTCGGTTCCGGAAACCGATGAGGTACCAGATGTGCACGACTAGCCACGCAAGCCAAGCGACGAGTCCGCTCAGGTGCAACTTGCCGGTTTGCGCGACGGCCCGAGAGCGCCCGATCGTCGCCATCATGCCCTTGTCGAAATAAGAGAACCGCTCGGGCGGCGCGCGACCCTTCAAGCGGTCGTCGATGACGCCGGCGACGAACCGTGCTTCTTGCATCGCGACGGGGCTCACTCCCGGAAGCGGCGACTTTTCGCCTTCGGGAATGAAGCTCGCCGCGTCGCCGATGACGAACACCTCGGGGTGTCCGGGAACCGAGCAATCCTGCTTCACGAGGACCCTCCCGGCCCGATCGAGTGGAACGCCGAGCGTCTTCCCCAGTCGCTTCGCTTGCACGCCGGCAGTC
>DATBBD010000769.1:0-2966 GCA_036271175.1 Polyangiaceae bacterium
GATGTCGCCGGATCCAGAGTCGCCGAGGCCCACCGGTCCGATCCGCTCCGACGTCGCGCAGCCGACATAGGCAGGCACCGCGAACAGCGAGAGGCCGAGCAGTCGATACGAAAGCCGCATCGTCGGAACCTAGTGCCAAACGAGTCGGGCCGGCCAGTCGGAATGCAGCGTAACTAAGTGCCCTTTCGCTGACTTAGCAATTTGTGAGACGTCGCTTGGCGTCGTCGGTTGGTCGCCGCCGCTGATCGCACACCGTCGATGAAGTGGCAGCGCGACGGGGTCGGAGCGCGACGCGCGCAGCGAAGCAGGGCGCCGACCTCGAACCCCAGGCCGCAGGGCCCCAATCCGGATTTACGCTCGCCCTAACCCTTCCGCAAAATCCAGCAAAGCCTCTTCACTGCCGGGCGGTCCGAGTAACTGCGCACTGCGCGGCAGGTTCGTCCCCGGAAACGTGCCCCACGGAATCGAAAGGCCGGTGGCGTCGGAGAGATTGCCGGGGACGAGGCACTCGAGGAGGCGGGGGTTGTAGTTGGTGCGGCCGACGAGCGGAGCGGGCCACGTGCAGACGGGTTGGACGACGATGGCGCCGCGATCCCAGAGGGTGCGAAAGGCGTCGCGGACGGCGAGGGCGCGACGGACGGCTCTTTTCTTGTCGTGGTAGACGACGCCGCGTCCGATGAGAATGAGGAGCAAGAGCTCTGCCGTCGCGGGATGAAATCGTCGATCGCCGAAGAGGCCGCGCAGGAACACGGCGGACAGCACGCCACTGAGCCCGCTCGCGAACGACAGCGACGGATCGGCCTCGAGGAGATCCATGACGTGCGTGCACCAGACGGAGTTGTAGATGTCGTGCATCTCCTTCGGGGACGGCAGGGAATTACTCACGCCGATGCGGCCGACGCAGGGGCGCAATCTTTCGTAAGCCTCGCCGGCGAAATTCGGCCATTTTCCGACTGCGTCGGGCGCGACGATGACGGCTTCTCGGATGACGAAGGGGCGAGCGCCGATGTTTTTGCGAACCCGTGGCGCGGCGGCGGCCATGACTGCGCGAAGCTGCGGCAATGTCGTGGCGATCGGGCCCTGCGAACAGAGCCACTGCATGGGCGTCGGCACGGAGGGGAAAAGTCCGGTGAGCGGCCACGTCTCCGACGACAATTTCAGGCCGACGACGCCGCAACACGCGGCGGGGTAGCGGATGGATCCGCCGATGTCGGTTCCCCAATCGAATCCGCTCATGCCGTCGGCGACGGCGGCCGCAGCGCCGCCCGACGAACCTCCGGCCGTGTGCGCGAGGTCGCGCGGGTTCCGCGTCGAATCGCCGATCCACGACGACGCTTCGGGCGCGAGCCCCATGTCGCTGAGGTTGGACTTGCCGACGAGGATGGCGCCGACGTCGTCGAACGCGCGGCGCACCGACGAATCGTCGCTCGAACGTCGGTCGCGGTGTCTCCACGAGCCGCCCGTCGTCGGCATGTCCTTCGTCTCCCACTCGTCCTTCAACGAATAGGGAACGCCGTGGAGCGGCGAGCGCGGGTTCTCGGAGAGGCGTCGCTCATGCTCGCGGAGTGCCTCCGGCAGTCGCGTCCGCACGAAGGCGTGGAGCACCGGCTCACGCGCTCGGATGCGAGCGACCGCGTCGGGGACCGTGAGATCGAATACGGACGGGCCGGGTCTACGCGCTTCGGTCATGGGCTCTTCGCATCTAGCCCGGCGGCCCGCGTTTTCAAACTTCGATGATCGACGTCTTCGTCCGCACGGCGGAGTGCGGTCGCCGAACGTCGCGAACGTCGTCGCGGATGAAGTTTTTAGTTCGGAATGCTCGTCAGAAGCAGACTACCGTCGTTGGTGCTCAGCTTGAGAAACACCCAGCCGCCGGTTTTGGCCGTCGTCTGCGAGCGTTCGATGACGGCGAGTTCGTCGTTCGGGAGCGCCGCGGAAAAACCACTGTCGCGTCCGAGGGAAAAGTCGGCGACGCCCGCGTCGGGCTCTTCGGTGACGTCGAATTCGTCGAACCACTGGACGTTGCCGGAGAAGTCATAGCGCGCGACGAAGTTCGTCGTCGTGGTGGCGAGAAGAAAGTTCGAAGGCGGAACCGGCTTGAGGTTGTCGTAGAGCCCGCTCAGGTAAACGGCGTCGCGCGTGACGAGCGTTGGGCTCAAGTAGGGCGAATCCGCGTCGGCCTCGTTCGCGGTGGCCCCGGAGATGCCGTCCTGACGGAAGGTGCCCTTCACGCCGGAGATGCATGCCGACTGCTCGGAGCCGAAGTTTCGGAACCAGAGCGCGCCGCCCGCGCGATCGAGCGCGCCGATCGCCCCCGTGCCTGCCCCACTCCTCATGATGACGGCATCGGCGTACGGCGCGGTTACGACCTCGTCGATGAACGAGAAGAGTGACGTGCCCGGTACTTGACCAGGAGCGATGACCGACGCATCGACTCCGAGGTCGCGAGCGCCCGTGGTCCAGATCTCGTGGCCGTGCACGTCGTACTTCGCGACGTACGTGATGAGCCCGCCTTCGAGTTGGTGGAAGTAGTTCGTATAGATGTCGCCGTGTTCGTCGACGCTGACGAAACGCGGCAAGTCGGGCTCCAGCAGGTGCCAGTCGAGCGCACCGTCCTTGTCGTATTCGAAAATGCCTCCCCCGGTCGCAGGGCCGTGGTCGAGCGCAATCGTGGCGCCGTTAGGGGACGCGGTGATGGACTTTCCGGCAATTGCAGCCCGCGTCCAGAGCGCGTGCCCGTCCGACGCCGCGAACTTGATGACGCCGGCGTCACCGACCGCGACGACGTTGCCGTCCGACGAGACGGTGATGTCGCGGAGCGCGACGCTTGCGGCCATATTGTCTTGCGAGACCAGCCACGCCTCGTGAAACGACGCATCGTAGCGACGGAGCGTGCTCGCGGCGGTCGTCGTCGTGAGCACGAATAGGTTGCCGCTCGGATCGGAGCGCAGCGCGCGCACCAGCTC
>DATBBD010000770.1:0-6854 GCA_036271175.1 Polyangiaceae bacterium
ATCTCCGCGCGAGCCACGACGCAGCGAGCGCGCGCGACGGGAGCCCCGCCGCCGAAGGCCTTCGCGGCGCGTGTAAGCAACGCCCGCGCCGTCGCGAACTCGCCGAGCTGCGCCATCGCGATGCCGCGCAACGCGAGCGCCGACGGGTCGCTTCGAAGCGCCACGTGCCGAAGCGCTTCGAGTGGATCGAAACCCCGAAGCGCACGGGCCGCGTTGCCGAGTGCGTCCATATGCTCTGTTTAACGTATTTTCGCGGGGATGTTCGGCCCGTGCGCCCGTTTCGCGAGATCGCGTCGAAGTTGTTACTCTCTCGTCGGCGCTGCTCGTCCTAGTGAATGGAGACCGGGTCACACCATCCCCGGACGCGAAAGGATGAACGAGATGAACGCACACGAAGTCGTCGGCGCTGCCGAGTGGGTGAACGCACGCAAAACGCTGCTCGAGAAGGAAAAGGCATTCACGAAGGCTCGCGAAGCCCTCGCCGTCGCGCGCCGCGCGCTCCCCTGGGAGCGCGTCGAAAAGCGCTACTTGTTCGACGGGCCCGGCGGTGAAGAGACTCTGAGCGATCTGCCGGGCATGAGTGTCTTTTATCGCGACGAGAGCGGCGGCGTCTTCCACACGTACTCCACGTTCGCGCGCGGCCTCGACATGATGAACACCGCGTATCAAATCCTCGACCTCGTGCCCAAGGGTCGCGACGAAGCCGGGCTTTCGCAGAACATGTCGTGGGTGAGGCGTCGCGATGAATACGGCAACCAGGAGTAAGCCCGCACCGGCGGCGAGCGCGGCGAGCGCGGCGACGTCGCGGACGAAGGGTGCCGCGACGTCACTGGGGGCCTGGGTGCTCGTCGCGTTGATGCCGAAGTGTCCGCTCTGCGTGGCTGCGACGCTTTCGGCGTTCGGCGTCGGAGCGACCGTGGCGGGGTGGGTCGCACCCTTCGTCCGGCCGCTGGTGTGGACGCTCGCGGTGGTGGCACTCGGCGGGGTGGCTCTCGCCGAATGGCGAAGACAGCGGGCGCGCGCGGCCGCTCCGCGTGCCCCCTCCTGCTGCCACGCCCAAAGGAACGCCGCGCGGCGAGCTGCTCGCCAAGCGCCGCCGCCCGACTACGCTCTCCCTCGTGTGTGGCCGCTTCGTCCAATCCGATCCGTCGCGGATCGCCCTTGAATTCGGGATCGCCGCGGAGCCTCCTGGGCTGATCGCGACGCCTCGCTACAACGTCGCGCCAACTCAGGAGGTCGGGGTGGTCCGCATCCTCGAGGCGGCGAAGGGTCGGCAAATCGATCTACTCAGATGGGGACTCGTCCCATCCGGCGCCCGCGATCCGAGCGCCGGAAATCGAATGATCAACGCGCGCGTGGAGACGCTCGAGGAGCGACCGGCATTTCGCGACGCCCTGCGACGGCGCCGTTGCCTGGTGATCGCCGACGGCTTCTACGAATGGAAACGCGAAGGGCGCGCGAAGCAGCCGTACTTCGTGCGCCGAGTGGACGGAAACCTGACCGCGCTCGCTGGCCTGTGGGGTCGGTGGCTCTCCGCGGACGGCGAAGTGCTGGACACGTTCACGCTCGTCACGAAGCCGTCGGAGGCGCCGATCGCGGAAATTCACGATCGGATGCCGGCGGTCCTCGGCGAATCGGCCTACGACGCGTGGCTGGCTCCCGACGAGAGTGACCCCGCGCCGCTCGTCGAATTGCTTCTCGCTCAATCGCCCGCGCTCGTGGCCGTGCCGGTGAGCACGCGAGTGAACAAGCCGGCAAACGACGACGCAGGATTGATCGAACCCATCGACGTCCCACGCGGGCTCTTCGATTAACGCGGTTCCCGCGTGAAGCGCGACTCGTCGTGAATTGCGAAGCGACCCCTGAGACTCGAGACCGTGGCTGAGTGCCACAGTAGCCGAAGAGGCCCAGTACGTTCTAGAACGGAAGGCTCATGTCGCGCCTCGTGATCGCGTCCAATCGCGTCCCGATCACCGTGTCAGTTCACGGCGACGAGTACGTGCTGAAGCCGTCGGCGGGTGGGCTCGCGACGGCGCTTCGCGGCGTGCACGAGGAAGGCGACTCGGTCTGGATCGGCTACGTCGGCGAGGTCGGCAAGCTGTCGGCGCCGGCGCGCGAGCGGCTTGCCCGCGAGCTCGAATCGCGGAGGCTCGTGTCGGTGCCGCTCTCCGCGAGCGACGTCACGCTCTACTACGACGGGTTTTCGAACACCGTGCTCTGGCCGCTGTTCCACTACTTGCTCGACAAAGTGCGGCTCGATCCGACCAACGAGTGGCGCGCGTATCGCGCTGTGAACGAGCGCTTCGCCGCGGCGGCGATCGAGCAGCTACGATCGGGCGATTTGCTGTGGGTTCACGACTACCACCTGACGCTCGTGCCCGGGCTCGTGAGGAAACAGCGGCCGGACGTCCGCATCGGGTTCTTCTTGCACGTGCCGTGGCCGGCGGCGGACGTGTTCCGGATCTCGCCGCATCGCGAACAAATCCTCGAAAGCCTGCTCGCGTGCGACGTCGTCGGGTTTCACTCCGAAGACTACCGTCACAATTTCGTTTACTCCGCGGCCAAGGTGCTGGGCATCGACATCGGAGTGGACACGCTGTCGTTTCAAGATCGAACCGTGAGGGTCGGCGTCTATCCGATCGGCATCGACGTGCAGCGCTTCGAGCGCCAGAGCCAGCCGATCGATCAGGCAGCGCAAAAAATCGTCGCTGGGACGCCGGGGAAACTACGGATGCTCGGCGTCGATCGCCTCGACTATACGAAGGGGATCCCGCGCCGACTCCTCGCCGTCGCGCGGCTCCTCGAGCGGGAACCCGCTTTACGAGACAAGGTGCACTTCATTCAGCTCGCGGTCCCCACGCGCGAACGCGTCGATGCGTACTCGACCCTCCGGAGCTCGGTCAACGAACTGGTCGGGCGCATCAACTCGCAGTTCGGCTCGCCGACGGGGAGCCCGCTGCAGCTCCTCTACCGGAGCGTCGGGGACGACGATCTGCTCGCCCTCTATCGCACGGCGGATCTCATGGTGGTGACGCCGCTGCGTGACGGAATGAACCTCGTCGCGAAGGAATACGTCGCGTCGCGAACGGCCGATGACGGCGTCCTCTTGCTCAGCGAGTTCGCTGGCGCCGCTTCGGAGCTCGACGCGGCGCTCATCGCCAATCCGTACGATCTCGGCGCGGTCGCCGACGGGATGCGGCGCGGGCTCTTCATGTCGAAGGAGGAGCAGAGTGTCCGGATGCGCCGGTTGCGATCGCGGGTTCGCCAGAACCCGGTGGAGGACTGGGCGAGCGGTTTCGTGCAAGATCTCGCGACGACGGAGGTCGTTGCTCTGCCCGCCGTCACGCCGAGAACCGATCTGGACACGGTCGTGGAGAGGTTCGCCGGGGCGGTGCCGCGGGCGCTCTTGCTCGACTACGACGGCACCCTGGTTCCCATCGCGCCGCTTCCCGATCTCGCGCGCCCGGACGGCGATCTCCTCGCGCTGCTCGGCAAGCTCTCGCGCGTCGCGGACCTCGAAGTCCATATCGTCTCCGGGCGGGCGCGGAGCGACCTCGACGAGTGGCTCGCGCCCCTCCATTTGTGGCTCTACGCGGAGCACGGATTTTGGCGTCGTGCGCCCGGAAAAAACTGGGCTGCGAGCGCGGATCCGCCGCCTTTTCTCGAAGAAGTGACGGCCGTCATGCGGCGCCACGCGCGGAGCACGCCGGGCTCGTTCGTCGAAGCCAAGTCCGGGTCGGTGGCGTTTCACTACCGCGCGACGGCGCCCGTCCTCGCCGAGACGCGGGTTCGTGCGCTCCGCGCCGAATTGACCACGACGTTCGGTCCCCGTGTCGACCTCCTCGACGGCCACAAGGTGCTCGAGGTAAGAAGCCCGGGCGTCAACAAATCGCGCGTCGTCGAGTCGATCGTGAAAGCGCACGAGAGACGTCCGCTCTTGCTCGCCATCGGCGACGATCGAACCGACGAAGACCTCTTTACGGCGCTCGGCCCAGAGGACATTTCGATTCGTGTGGGCCCCGGGAGCAGCGCGGCTCGGTTTCGAATCGCGACGCCGAGCGACGTGCGCGAGTTTCTCGCACGGCTGGCGTGAGCGCGGGCGATCGCCGTGCGCAGCCTTTACTGCGCCGCGGAACGCTCGTCCCAGTCACGGGGAGCCGCCGCGCTCTTCGATGCGGGCGGCGCCGAGGCTTGATCGGGACGGCGGAGCTCACGCTGGACGAAGGCGCCGATGCGATCGATCGCCGGGGCGCATTCCGGCGCGTACGTCGCGAACGCTTGGAAGACGTGGATCATCCCGGTCTGAATATCGTGCGTGACCCGGACGCCCGCCTCGGCCGCTCGCTCGGCGAGCGCGAGGTTCTCGGTGTAGAACAGCTCGGCGCCGCCGGTCTGGATGAGGAGCGGCGGCAGACCGCTGAGATCGGCGTTGATGGCGGAGGCTTCCGGATGCTTCGGGTCTTGCCCTTGCAGGTAGTGCCCGATCGCCCACGGCAACCCGAGCGGCGGCAAGTAGTCGTACTTCGAATGCTCTTTGATGGACACGCCCGACGTCTCGAGATCGACCCAGGGCGAAAGCAGCACCGCCGCGCGCGGCATCTTCGAATGGGACGCCTTGAGGCGCAGCAGGAGCGCCAGCGCGATACCCCCGCCCGCGGAGTCGCCCGCGACGAAGAGACGGCTCTCGGGAACACCTGACGCGACCAGCTCGCGGTAGGCGGCTTCGGCGTCGTCGATGGCCGCCGGAAAAGGATGCTCGGGCGCCTTCCGATAGTTGATCGCCACCGCGCGCGCGCCGGCTGCGATCGAGATGCGCGCGATGAGGTCGCGGTGCGTCGCTGGGGAGCACATGACGTAACCGCCGCCGTGGAGATAAAGGATCGTCGGGTCCGCCTCGGTCCAGGCCAGGGGCGCGAACGTTTCGGCCGGGATCCCGGCGATCGTGGTGCGCTCGTGGTGGATTTGGCGGCGGATCCGCTTCGGAATGGGCGTCGCACCGAAACCGCGCCGCAGCGCTTCCGGTGAAAGGCCGAGGCCGCGGGCGTTTTCGTTGCGAATCAGCTCGGCGAGCGATTCGAACCGGTACGACCAGTCCGGGTGCCGCGGCCCGCGAAATAACCGACGGAGCCCGACGACCAGGAGCGCCCAAATGGCCCGCAGAACGAAGCCGAACATCGCCATGCCGGTGCGACGGCTATAGCGCAATCTCGGTCGTAGGGCATCGCCAACTCGGGCAATTCGCCCCAATCGATCGGCCCGAGGACGGAGCTCGCCGTCGAACGCGACCGCCGACGCGCTACTTCCGCGCGGCCGCTTCCGCCGCGACCTTCTCGCGGTACTTCTTGATCATCTCTTCCTGCTCCTGCTTCGGCACCGGGGCATAGCGCGAGAACTCCATCGTGAAGTTCCCTTTGCCCTGAGTCGCCGAGCGGAGATCCGTCGAATAGCCGAACATCGCGTTCAGCGGGACTTCGGCGGTCACCGTGACGTTCTCGTCGCTGATGGTTTCCTGAATGACGCCGCGGCGCTGGTTCACCTGGCCGACGACCGAGCCCTGGAACTCCACGGGCGCCTCGATCTCCACCTTCATGATGGGCTCCAAAATCGTGGGCTTTGCGGAGGAGTAGGCTTCGCGGAATCCCATCCACGCTGCCGTCTTGAATGCCATTTCCGACGAGTCGACCGCGTGGGAAAGGCCGTCGTTCACCGTGCAGCGAATGCCGACGACGGGGAACCCGATGAGAGCGCCCTTCTTGATGCCCTCGCGGAAGCCCTTGTCGCAGGCCGGAATGTATTCGCGCGGAATCGAACCGCCGACGACCTCGTCGACGAACTCGTACGTTTCGACGGCGTCCGCGGGCAGCGGCTCCATGAAGCCGTTCACGCGCGCGAACTGACCGGAGCCACCGGTCTGCTTCTTGTGGGTGTACGCGATCTCGGCGCGCTGCGTGATCGTCTCGCGGTAGGCAACCTGAGGCTGGCCGGCGATGACGTCGCAGGCGTACTCGCGACGCATGCGTTCCATGTAGATGTCGAGGTGGAGCTCGCCCATGCCGCTGATGATCGTCTGTTGCGACTCTTCGTCCTGGTGAACGCGGAATGTCGGGTCTTCCTTCGTGAACCGGTTCAGCGCCTTCGAGAAATTCGTCTCGGCGTTGCGGTCCTTCGGCGCGACCGCGAGCGAGATCACCGCGGCGGGAACGTGCATCGACGTCAGCGTGTAGTTCACCTTGCCGTCGGTGAAGGTTTCACCCGAGCTCGCCTCCACGCCGTAAAACGCGACGATGTCGCCGCATTCCGCGGTCTGGATCTCTTCGCGATCGTCGGAGTGCATGCGGAACATGCGGGGCACCCGCACTTTTCGCATCTGGTTACTGGTGTTGTAGATGGTATCGCCCATCGAGATCGAGCCTTGGTAGATGCGGAAGTACGTGAGCTGTCCGTACTTGTCTTGCTGCAGCTTGAACGCGAGACCGACGAACGGCTTGGTCGGATCCGACTCGAGGACGACCTTCTCTTCGTTGTTGTTCTGATCGTGCGCCTCGTTCACGACCTCCTTCGGATTCGGGAGGTAGTACATGACGCCGTCGAGCAAGAGCTGGACGCCCTTGTTGCGGAAGGCCGAGCCGCACATGACCGGGGTCATCTTGAGGGCGAGAGTGGCACGACGGATCGCGGCGCGAAGCTCCTCGGTGGAGATCGGTTCCTCGTTGATGAATTTCTCGGCGAGCTGGTCGTCGACGTCGGCGACGTCGGTGATGATCTTCTCGCGCTGCTTCTTCGTCGCCTCGCCGAACTCGGCCGGCGGATCCTCGATCCGGATCTTCTCGCCGTCGTTGCCGTCGAAGAAATAG
>DATBBD010000771.1:0-11121 GCA_036271175.1 Polyangiaceae bacterium
CGCCCAAGGATCTCGTCGCCATCGTCGAAAAAGCGATGGCCCGAGCGCCCCGCGATCGCTACCCCACGTGCCGCGAGATGACCGAGGAGTTGACGCGTTACGCCACGGGCGGCTTGGTGGGGGCTTATCGCTACGGACTTCTCGAGTTGTTCGCGCGCTTTTTCGAGCGCCAGCGCGCGCTGGTCGTGACCGTCGCGCTCGCGCTCTCGGCGCTCTTCCTGTTCGGCGGCATCAGCGTCCGGAGCTTCGCGATGGAACGCGATCGCGCGAACACCAACGCCGCGAACGCCATCGCGGCCGCGGCGGTCGCCGATCGCCGCGTCGACGAGCTCACCGTCGAAAAGGCCCGGTCGCTCCTCGACCGCGATCCGACGTTGAGCATCGCCTGGCTCATGCGGCCGCACACGATTCCGAGCGGCGCGGCCACCATCGCCGCCTGGGCCGAGGAGCGCGGCGTCGCCGAGCAAGTCCTCGTCGGGCACTCGAGCCAGGTGACCACTGTCGCTTACTCGCCGAGCGGCGATCTGATCGCCACCGGCGGCGACGACAAGCGTGTGATGCTCTGGAATCAAAAGACCGGCGCGATGACCGAGCTCGCCGGCCACACCGATCGCGTGACGAAAGTCGCGTTCTCACCGAACAAGGACGGCCTCCTCGGCTCGGCCAGCTACGACGGCACCGTGCGCCTCTACGATCTCGCCGGAAAGCTCGTGCGCGTGCTCACGGGACACAAGGCGCCGGTGAAGTTCATCGCGTTCTCGCACGACGGGAGCCGGCTCTGTTCGATTGCGAGCGACGGCGAGGTGCGCGTCTGGGATCCGAAGAGCGGCGCGTTCCAAACGCGGTCGCACCGCGTCGATCGCGACGTGTACTGTGCTTTTTCGCCCGACGACGGCGCGCTGCTCTCCGGCAGTCACGCCGGCGCGCTGGTGCTCTGGACGCTCGCCACCGGCGCCGAGCGGTCGCTCGTCGGCCATCGCGGGCCGGTGCGAAGCGCGGCGTTTTCTCCCGACGGAAAATCGATCGTATCCGGGGGCGAGGACGGCACCGTGCGGCTCTGGTCGGTCGCGGACGGCAGCTTCACGGTGCTCGGTTCGGACGAATCGACGGTGCAGAACGTCGCGTATTCGCCCGGCGGGTCGTTCCTGGCGTGGGCCGGCATGAACGGAAAGGTCGTCGCGTGGGACGTCGGATCGCGGACGAGCCGCGTCGTCGGCGAGCACGCCGAACGCGTCGCCGCGCTCGCGTTCTCCGCGGGCGGCCGCTACCTCGCATCGAGCGGGTGGGACAAGATCGTTCGCATCCACGACATGCAGACCGACGTGAACGCCGTTCTCCGCGGACATCGCGACGCGGTCGTCGCGCTCGCGTTTTCGCCGGACGGCGAGCACCTCGCGAGCGCCTCGTGGGACAAGTCGGTCCGGATCTGGGGCGAGCACCATGCCCACGAACGGCGCGTCCTTCATGGGCACACCGTGGGGGTGAAGACCGTCGCGTTCTCGCCCGACGGCAAACTCGTCGCCTCCGGCGGTCACGACGACACGGTCCGACTCTGGAACGTCGTCAGCGGCGCGAGCCGCGTGCTCACCGGCCACACCGATCACGTCTTTCGCGTCGTGTTCTCGCCCGACGGCAAGTGGGTCGCCTCGTCGAGCGACGATCGCACGGTGCGGCTCTGGTCGGTCTACGACGAGCGCGTGCGGGTGTTCACCGGACACCAAGGCGACGTCGAAGAGCTCGCGTTTTCGCCGGACGGAACTCGGCTGGCGTCCGGAGCAAAGGACAAGACGGCGCGGCTCTGGTCGGTCGACGGCACGTCGCCTCCGGTCGTCCTCGAGCACGACCATGACGTCACCGGCGTCGCGTTCGCGCCGAAGGGCGATCTGCTCGCGACCGCGAGTCGCGACGGCACCGTTCGTCTGTGGGACGGCCACACCGGTGCGTCGAAGCGAGTCCTCCGGGGTCACTCGGACGAGGTCTGGGGCATCGCGTTCTCGCCCGACGGCACTCGCCTCGCCTCCGCGTCGGCGGACGACTCGGTCATGGTGTGGAGTCCGACGAGCGACGACCGCACCCGATTCGCGAATCTCTCGGGGGCGCGCATCGTCGCGTTCTCGCCGGACGGACGTCGCTTTGCGGTCGCCGGTGCCGCGCCACTACTCTGGGTGTGCGATCTCTCGCCGGCGAATTGCTCGGAGCTCCGCGGCCACCTCGCCGTCGTGCGCGACCTGGTGTTCACGCCCGATGGCCGCATGCTCGCGACCGCGAGCGGCGACGGCACGGTGCAGATCTGGGACCTCGCGACCCACGAGCGTCGCGTGTTCGAAGGGCACGCCGCGCCGGTGTTCGGACTTGCGCTCTCACCGGACGGACGGACGCTCGCGTCGGGCAGCGGCGACGGCGACGTTCGGCTCTGGGAAGTCGCGCCGCCTCCGCGTCCGAGCGAACTGCGCAAATTCCTCGCCGGATTGACGCGTGAACGGGACGCCCCCGGCATGGACGGCGCGCCCTCGGACGAGTAACGGAGCGGCGGCCGCTTGCGTGCTCGCGAGCTGCGTGGGACGTTCTCGCGGAGAAAGCCCATGTTGCGAGTTGGATTCATCGGTTGGCGTGGAATGGTCGGCTCGGTCCTGATGGACCGCATGCGTGCCGAGCGCGACTTCGAACTGTTCGAGTCGACGTTCTTCACGACGTCGAGCGTCGGCGCGGCGGGCCCCGACGTGGGCCACGGCCCGACGAAGCTCCTCGACGCTCACGATCTCGGCGCGCTCGAGAAGCTCGACGTCCTCGTGAGCTGCCAGGGCGGCGACTATACGACCGAGGTATATCCGAAGCTTCGGCAGCGTGGTTTCTCGGGCTACTGGATCGACGCGGCGTCCACGTTGCGTATGTCCGACGAGGCCGTGCTGATCCTCGACCCGGTGAACCTCGACGTCATCGACGCCGGGCTCGCACGCGGAACGAAGACCTACTGCGGCGCGAACTGCACCGTGAGCTTGATGCTCATGGCGCTCCAAGGCCTCTTCAAGGCTGGTCACGTCGAATGGCTCTCCAGCATGACGTACCAGGCGGCCTCCGGCGCCGGAGCGAACAACATGCGCGAGCTCGTAGCGCAAATGAGCGTCCTCGCCGGCCTCACGAAGCCGCTCCTCGAAGACCCCGCGTCGACCGCGCTCGACATCGATCGCGTCGTCACCGCGGCGCAGCGCGACGGCAGCTTGCCCACCCAATATTTCAAGCACCCCCTAGCGGCGAGCCTCCTCCCGTGGATCGACAAGCCGGTCGAGAACGGACAGAGCCGCGAGGAATGGAAGGGGCAAGCCGAGACGAACAAGATCCTCGGTCTGAGTCCGCCGGTGCCAGTCGACGGCCTGTGCGTTCGCGTCGGCGCGATGCGGTGTCACTCGCAAGCCTTCACCGTCAAGCTCCGCCAAGCCGTCCCCCTCGACGAAATCGCCGAGCTCATCGGCGGAGCGAACCCTTGGGTGCGCCTCGTCGAAAACACGCCCGACGCGACCCTGTCTCGCCTCACGCCCACCGCCGTCTCCGGCACCCTCGAAGTCCCCGTCGGCCGCCTCCGCAAAATGAAGATGGGCCCCGAGTACCTGACCGCCTTCACCGTCGGCGATCAGTTGTTGTGGGGAGCGGCCGAGCCCCTCCGCCGCATGCTCCGCATCATCGCCGCCCGTCGCGCATAGAGCCGAGACGCGGCGAAAAACGGGGGTGCGGCCGGGCTAGAGCCGAGAGGGAGAGGGAGGACATCAGCCGAGGGGGGGGCTGCCTCGCGGTAGATCGCGTGCACCAGTTCTGCTCGTCGCTTCGCTACCCGGTGTGGCTTGAGGGGACGGAGCGCGAAGAGAACGAGAGACGCCGGGACTTCTGAGTGTACCCGCGTGCTCGGCCGGTTCCAGGCCCGAGCCGCCGGCCGCTGGCGGTGCTTGCTCGCTTTGCTCGCGAGCAGCCTGGAGCCGGCCTGCGCTCGCGGGTGTGGACGCGCCGTCCCGCGTCGGGACAGCAAGCATGGAGGTTACGAATGACGCTCAAGATCTATCCCGTCGTACTCGAGCTGGGCCGAAGGCTGGCGCCGCTGTTGCCCTCGCTGCGCGGACGTTCGTCGGCGCTCGGGGATCAAATGGAGCGCGCGCTCATCTCGGTGCCGCTCAACGTGGCGGAAGGCGCTTACTCGCGCGGAAAAAATCGCCAAGCTCGTTATCACCCGGCACTCGCCTCCGCACGCGAAGTGCTCGCATGTTGGGAAACCGCGCAGGCGTTCGGCTGGGTCGGGCCTCTGGAGCCCGAGATCGCCGCACTGTTTCAGCAAGTCATCGGCACCTTGGTCCGCCTCGCCCTGGGTTGAATACAGAACGCCCCGCGACCGGGCGCGCGTCCGCACCACGGCCCACCGTCGCGTTTGATTGGGTCGGGTCCGCCACGCTAACAGAGCGCCACGCGACCGGGGTTAGGGGCCCCGGTCGCCGCCAGGCGTTCATCAGTCTTGGCAGAGCAGATCGTGATCCACCAATGAGGCGCGAGTGAGACTACCGGCGAGCCCGGCGACGGTTGCTTTCAACCCGCGCGAGTCGCGAAACGCCTCTCGTCGATCTCACCCTACTCTCCACCTAATTAATCTGCGTGACGCTGCAGAAGCCGGCGATGCAAATCAGAGGATGGCCGGCGTCGTCGGTGGGGCAGCAATCGCTGTCGGCCTTGCAGGCGTCCTCGGCCTTGGCGCAGGTCTTCGGCGGGCGAATGCCGCAGCTTCCGATGTGCGTCGTGGGGTCGATGCCGGAGCAGAAGCCGTTGCAGCATTCCGTTCCACTCGTGCACGTCGAGCCGTCTTCTTTGCACGGCTCGAGCGCCGCGAACGCGCGCATGTTGCCGGTTTCGAACTCCTGGCCCGGCAAATAGAACGCCGGGTGGCTCGTGTCCCCGGTGCCGCCGATCGAAAGCGCGGTGACCCAGATGGCTTTGGTTCGCGGATCGTCCACGTCGAGGGTCTGCAGATTGCCGTACGTGCGCCGGCTGGTAAAGAAGACCCAGAAGAAGCCGCCCGCGGCGACCGGGCTCACGGTCGGGTAGTAGTCGCGCTCGTTGTCGCGGTCTTTGCCGGCAGGCAGGTAGCTCTGCCCGTTCAGGTAGCCGTTCGCGGTGTCGAGCGGCACGGGCGTGAGCGCCTGCGTCGTGACGTCGATGGACATGAGGTGCGCGTGGAACGCGGCGGGAGCGGTCGGATCGGGATAGACCGCGCCGGTGCCGGGGTTCGGAAGCTGGCTGCCGAAGTTCTCTTGATCGCCGAGCGTGAAGATCACGAGCTTGCTGTCGGGCGTGAAGAACGGCCAGCCCGCGTAGTTCGTGTCGTCTTCGAAGATCTTGTGGATGTTCGAGAACGTCGTCGACGGAAGGTCGAAGTCGGCCATGTACAGCGTGTGGCCTTTTCCGTCGTCGTAGTTGTTGTAGACGATGTGCTTTCCGTCGGGCGAAAACATCGGCATCTCCGCGTGCAGCTGGACGCCGTCCCAGCCGTTCGCGGTGACCTCCATGCCCGTCTTCGGATCGACGAGCTTCGACGGCGGAGTTCCCGTGGCGTCGAGCGCGCCGGGCTGGCCCGGTTCGACGGGGAAGAACGCGGACAGCGACGCGTTGTCGGCGAGGCCGTTCGTCATGATGAGCGAACCGTCCGGATAGATCCCGGAGAAGCCCGCTTCGGGAAGGTTCCCCATCATCAGGGTCGGACTCATCGCGCCGACCGTGTAGGAACGGCTCTCGAAGCTCCCGACGATCGGCGTGTAGTTGTGCCGGTTCGCGGTCATCACGGCTCCGTTCGCCGAGAGCGAATGGCAGGAGATGCACGGACCGAACGGCGGCCCACCGCCCATCGGATCGGTGAGATACGCGGTGGGCTGGTTCGGCTGCCCGGGAAGGATCTTCAACACCGCGCCGACGTTCGCCGGGTTGGTCAAGGTCGAGTTGTACGTGTTGTAGTAGATGGCGCCGGTGAGCGACGCGAGCGCGAAGTAGACGGTCTCTGTTACCGGACCGACGACGTTGCCGCCCGAGAGCGTGGTCACAGAAATCGTGACGGGGTCGGAAGTGCCCTCGCTGTATTGGCCCGCCGCGAGCCAAGCGTCGTCTCCCTTCGCGGAGTTCGCCGGAAACGTGGCGCGCTGATCGGCGGTCGCACCGAAGCACCCCTTGTACTGATACTTCTTGGACGTCATCGTGACGAGGACGCCGTCCGCCGCGGTGCCGCCCTGATCCCATTGGATCACCGGTGCGAGGATGCCGCGCGGGAACACCGTGCCGTCGTACGGGTAGACGAGCTTGAGCCCCGCATCGCTCCCGCCCTTTTCGAGCTGAGCGACCTGAGCAGCCGAGAGCGGTCCGTTCGTGCAATCGTCGATGAGCGGAGGCTGCGACGGGCCGCTCACCGAGTTGACGCCACCGTCAGGCATCGTGGCTCCGGTCGTCCCGCCTGAGCCTGTGGCCGATCCCCCACCGCCGAGGATGAGCGCGCCGCCGGCGTTGTTGCCGCCGCCGCTCGTCCCGCTATTGCCCACGCCGCCGAATGAACCGCCGCCGCCTCCCTGGGGCTGGCCGGTTCCCCCCTGACTCGAGCCGGGACCGCTGCTTGCCGACGCGCCCGAGCACGCCGCGAGAATCGCGCTCGTCAGAATTCCTAGGGTGAACGCAGTACTCAGCCCGAACCGAGAAAATTGATCACGATCCATCTTCGACACCAGTTTTCAAACGTAAGGGGCCAGCCGCAAACAGACCGTTCTGGTTATTGAGGTTGCCATTTGGAAAGCGCACTGTCACTCTCCAGAAGTCGCTTCTGGTGACGAGGATTGCTGTGTAATTGGAAGATTACAGACCTTCCGAACTTCCCTCTCCCCGGCGAACTCAACAAGAGCGTCGTGCCACGACGCGTCGAAGGCTTTTGGATGCCGCCGTCGACGAGCTCGTCGCATCGGGATACGCGCGCTTCACGACCGCAGAGGTGGGACGTCGCGCTCAGCTCTCGCAGGGCGCGCTCTTCAAACACTTTCCAACGAAGGCCGTCCTGGTAGGCGCGGCGGCCGAACACTTGTTGACGCTGCTCTTGGACGACTACCGCCACGTCCTCAGCGAGACCCAGAGCGCCGAGGATCCGGTGAGCCGCGCCGTCGAGGTCCTCTGGGACATGTTCAAGACACCTCGAGCGAGCGCCGCGCTCGAACTCTGTGTCGCGGCGCGTACCGATCCCGACCTTCGGGTCGTCCTGGCGCCGGCTCTCGCCGCGTTCCGCGGCAAGATGCAGCAGCAGGCGCGAGACCTTTTCCCCGCGATCGCAGGGCACCCGAACTTCGAGCGCTATATCCAGATGCTCTACGACGCGATTCAGGGCGCGGCGTTGTGGCAGCTCGTCGACCCCACGATCGTGGGCGAAGAGCCGCTCAGGTATCTCTTGGATCTGACGCGACGATTGCTGTCGCACCCCGGCGGCAAGTAAGAATCCGTCCCGTGCCGAACTCGTCCCGTCCCGACGTCGTCGAAGTGCAGAAGAAGCTGCTCATCCTCGTCAGCGTCATCGTCGTGAGCGTGGTGGGGCTCATCGCGCTCACGCTCTACCTCTACGCTCGATTCACACGCGGCATCACGCTCGCTCAGTAGCGCACGCACTTTTCGGTGCGACCACTACGATGGTCGCTGCAAGGTGAAACGCGCGAACGCGCGCGGCGTCGTTCGGGGCTAGACGAACGCGGGGAAAAGTGCCATGTGATGAGGTGTGACGTACGACGTGTCCACCTCGCTGCTCGCGCAGCCGGCCCACCTAGGGTCGCTCCTTCGGGACGTGCAGATGCTTTCGAGCATCTGCGTCTGCTCGTACGTCCTCATTTCGATGGAGGAACGCGCCTAGGCAGCTCAATTCCAAGAGCATTTCGAGCCGCCCGGGCATTCAGCCTCGGCGGCTTTCGTCATTTCTGGGCTCAATTTGGCCCGGTGAGTAGTTCGCGTCGACCTCGTTCGGCGCGATGAAGGGAGTGGTGTGTCCATGTCCGAGTGGTTCGAAAATGAACGGCTGTGGGAAGCGAGCTTCGACTGGATGTTTCCGGCGCGTCGGATCGACGAGACCGACGCGGAGGTGCAATCGATCCTCGCGCTGGTCGAAGGGTCGCCGCGCGACGCGCTCGATCTCTGTTGCGGTCCCGGACGCGCGTCGATCGCGCTCGCGCGTCGAGGCTTCGCCGTCACCGGCGTCGATCGCAGCGCGTTCATGCTCGAGAAAGCGAGGGAACGCGCTGAAGTGGCGGGCGTTTCCGTCGAGTGGACGCTCTCGGACATGCGGAGGTTCGTGCGCCCCGCGTCGTTCGACCTCGTGCTGTCGCTCTTCACGTCGTTCGGTTACTTCGATTTCCCCGACGACAACCTGCGGGTCCTCCGGAACGCGCGGGAGAGTCTGCGCCCGGGCGGCGCGATGGTGCTCGAGCTCGTCGGCAAAGAGTGGCTCGCCGCCTCGTTCGAATCCACGGGGTCGCAAGATCTCGACGGCGGCGGCGTGCTCGTCCAGCGTCGTCGCGTCCTCGACGGGTGGGATCGCGTCGAAACCGACTGGTACGTCCTGGGCGACGGCCGCTACGAGCGCTTCACGTTCCGGCATTTCGTTTACAGCGGGCAGGAGCTGAAGGCGCTCTTGCTCGGCGCGGGGTTCTCGTCCGCCGAGCTTTACGGCGGCTTCGACGGACGACCGTTCATCGGCAAGTCGCGCTTGCACCTGGTCGCGCGCGCGTAGCGTCCTCTCCACGCTAGCGAACCGGGCCGAACGCCTCCGTCCCGCCGGGATCCCTCGGCGGGATGGGGGCCCCCCAAAAATAAATGGAGCGGCTTCGTGGCACAGCGGCTCCGCCACGACTCAATAATGCCAGGGGAACTTCGAGTAATCCCTCGGGCGCTTTTCCAGGAACGACTCGCGTCCTTCTTTCGCCTCTTCGGTGCCGTAGGCGAGGCGCGTCGCTTCGCCGGCGAAGAGCTGCTGACCGACGAGGCCGTCGTCGGGAAGGTTGAACCCGTATTTCAGCATGCGCATCGCGGTCGGGCTCTTGGAGTTGATTTCGTCGCCCCACTCGAGCGCGACGTTCTCGAGCTCGGCGTGCGGCACCGACGCGTTCGCCATGCCCATCGAGCAGGCTTCGTCGGCCGAGTAGTTCCTGCCGAGAAAAAAGATTTCCCGGGCGCGTTTCTGGCCGACTTGGCGAGCGAGGAGCGCCGAGCCATAGCCGCTGTCGAAGCTAGCGACGTCGGGGTCCGTCTGTTTGAAGAGCGCGTGCTCCTTGCTCGCCAAGGTGAGATCGCAGACGACGTGGAGACTGTGGCCACCGCCGACCGCCCAACCCGGAACCACCGCGATGACGATCTTCGGCATGAAGCGGATGAGCCGCTGCACCTCGAGGATGTGGAGCCGTCCGAGTCGCGCGGGGTCGACGGCGCCGTCGCTCTCGTATTGGTAGCCGTCCTTGCCACGAATGCGTTGATCGCCACCGGAGCAGAACGCCCAGCCGCCGTCTTTCGGCGACGGACCGTTTCCGGTGACGAGGACGCATCCGACGTCGGGCCACATGCGGGCATGGTCGAGCGCGCGATAGAGCTCGTCGACGGTGTGCGGGCGAAACGCGTTGCGCACCTCCGGCCGATGAAACGCGATGCGCACGGTCCCTTGATCGACCGCTCGGTGATACGTGATGTCCGTGAAGTCGAATCCTTCGACGGCTCGCCATCGCGACGCGTCGAACAGAGCAGAGACCATGGAGCGCTCCTTCGTCGGGCTGAGGCGCCGGTGTGTAGCAGGAGAACGCGCGGCCGCGCCGCCGTTTTGATCGCAGCGGAAACGCAAGGGAATCGAACCCTCCAGACGCCGCTCATCGCGACGCCTCACCGGTTTTGAAGACCGGGGGCTGCACCAGCTCGCCGCGCGCTTCCACGACGAGCCATAACAGAAATGCCGAGGGCGTCGCGACGCGTCGCGATCGGGAACAGGCCCGACGACCGATAAGTGGTGGAAGTCCCGAGATTTCTTGCGTATGAGAGCCGCATGCCCTTGCCGCAAGAGAGTCTCGACGAGCTGGTTGCCGCGGTCGCGCGCTTCGTGAAAGAGCGCCTCGTTCCGATCGAGAACGAGACGGCAGAAAACGACAAAGTCCCCGACTCGGTCATCCAGACGATGAAGGAGATGGGGCTCTTCGGAATGTCGATTCCCGAGGAGTACGGCGGGCTCGGGCTCACGATGGAAGAAGAAGTGCGCGTCGCGTTCGAGCTCGGACGCACCTCACCGGTTTTTCGCTCGGTGCTCGGTACGAACAACGGCATCGGGTCGCAGGGCATCATCATGTTCGGCACCGAAGCGCAGAAGCGACGCTATCTGCCGGGGCTCGCTTCGGGCGAGATCATCGGCTCGTTCGCGTTGACCGAACCGGAAGCGGGCTCCGACGCCGGCTCGGTTCGCATGACGGCGAAGAAGGACGGCGATCACTACGTGCTCAACGGCACGAAGCGCTTCATCACGAACGCCGCGAAGGCCGGCGTGTTCACGACGTTCGCGCGCACCAACCCGGACATTCCCGGCGCGAAGGGCATGAGCGCGTTCCTGGTGCCGAACGGCCTTCCCGGCATCGAAATCGGGAAAGCCGACAGGAAGATGGGCCAGCACGGCACGACGACCAGCGACGTCGTGTTCAACGACGTCCGCGTCGACGCCGACGCGCTCCTCGGCGGGGTCGAGGGCCAGGGATTCAAGGCGGCGATGCAAGTGCTCGACCGCGGACGCCTCCACATCTCCGCCGTATGCGTCGGCGTCGCGGAACGGCTCATCGCCGACTGCGTCCGCTACGGCTCACAGCGCAAGCAATTCGGAAAACCCATCGCCGAATTCCAGCTCATCCAGGCGATGCTCGCCGACAGCTACGCCGAGAGCTACGCGGCGAAATCGATGGTCCTCGAGACGGCACGCGACCGCGACCGCGGAGCGGACGTGAGCATGAACGCCGCGGCGTGCAAGATGTTCGCGTCCGAGATGGTCGGCCGCGTCGCCGACAAGGCCGTGCAGATCTACGGCGGCGCCGGCTACATCGCCGACTACGGCATCGAGCG
>DATBBD010000772.1:0-1624 GCA_036271175.1 Polyangiaceae bacterium
AGGTGAAGTTCGCGAATACGATCTATTCGGCGGGCAACGATCTGCTCGCGTTGATCAACGACATTTTGGATCTGTCGAAAATCGAAGCGGGCAAGGTCGACATTCACGCGGCAACGACGAGCCTGACGAACCTCGTCGAACCCGTGGTGCGCATGTTCGAGCCGGTTGCCCAAAAGAAAGCCGTCGTCTTCGTCACGAGCATCGCCGACGGCGCCGCGACGATCGACACCGACGCCGCGCGGGCTCAACAGATCCTGAAGAACCTGCTCTCGAACGCCTTCAAGTTCACCGAGCGCGGCGAAGTGCGGCTGACGGTGGAGCGCACCGGCGACGGGATGCGGTTTCTCGTCCACGACACCGGAATCGGCATCGACCAGGCCCATCACGAGTCCATCTTCGCCGCATTTCAGCAGGCCGACGGCACGACGAACCGGAAATTCGGCGGCACCGGACTCGGGCTCTCTATCTCACGAGACCTCGCGCGCCTCCTCGGCGGCGATCTCACCGTCGAAAGCGAAGTCGGCAAAGGCAGCGTATTCACGTTGACCCTACCGCTCGCCTACGCGGGTCCGAGGGTCACCGATCTGGCGCCCGAAACCCCGAAGCGGCTCCCATCGACGCGCGCACGCTCGCGGGCACCGGCGCGAACGCTGCCGCAGAAAGACTCCACGCCCGTCGATGATCGCGATCATCTGGACCCCAAGCGCCGCCTGCTCCTCGTCGTGGAGGACGACGACGCCTTCGCGGACATCCTGGCGAAGCTCGCCGGAGAGCTCGATTTCCAGGTTCTGCTCGCGAACAACGCCGAAGACGGGCTCCATCTCGCGATCACGCATCTCCCGAGCGCGATCGTGCTCGACGTGAATCTGCCCGATCACTCGGGCCTCTCGGTGCTCGATCGGTTGAAGCAAAACCCCTCGACGCGTCACATCCCCGTCCACGTCGTGTCCGTCGAGGACTACTCGCAGACCGCGCTGTCGATGGGCGCGGTCGGCTATCTCGTGAAACCGGTCCAGCGCGAAGATCTGGTGCACGCTTTGTCCGACATGCGCGAGCGGTTCGCGCGGGTGCGGCGGCTCCTCGTCGTCGAAGACGACCAGGTTCAGCGTGCGGCGATCGGACGGCTCCTCGAGGCGGAAAACGTCGAGATCGTCGCCACCGCGACGGTATCCGAGGCGCTCTCGGCGCTGAGCACGCAGACCTTCGATTGCGTCGTCACGGATCTGTCGCTACCGGACGCCTCCGGTTACGAGCTGCTCGAGAAGATGGCGAACGACGAAGCGTACGCCTTCCCTCCGGTCATCGTGTACACCGGGCGGTCTCTCACCGCCGAGGAAGAGCAGCGGCTCCGCCGGCACTCGAGCTCGATCATCGTGAAGGGCGCGCGGTCACCGGAGCGGCTGCTCGACGAAGTGACGTTGTTCTTGCATCAGGTCGAGTCGGACTTGCCGCCCGAGCGACAGCGCATGCTCCGCCAAGTGCGCAATCGCGACGCGGTGTTCGAGGGACGAAAGATCCTGATCGCCGAGGACGACGTTCGAAATATCTTCGCGCTGACCAGCGTGCTCGAGAGCAAAGGCGCGGAGCTCGTCATCGCGCGAAATGGAAAGGAAGCGCTCGAGCT
>DATBBD010000773.1:0-6967 GCA_036271175.1 Polyangiaceae bacterium
CGTCCCCGGTTTGATCATCGGGGGCGATGACCTGCACGTATTGGAATCGCTGCGCGACGATCCAATCCGCCCAGGGATCGAGGTCGCCATTTGGCCCGGTCATGAGCGCGTTCGGCCCGCTCGCGCCTCCGAGCGACGCCACGACGACGACGCGGTCGACGACCGTGGGATCTACCAAATAGGCGTCCGCGACGTCGGTGAGCTGCGTACCGACGAGAACGACGACGGGCCGCGAGGGCAGACTCAGCTCGCGCGAAAGGTCGATGATGTGCTGCGCGCCCGCGGAATGATTCGGCACCGTCGAATCGATCTCGCCGTCATCCGGTTCCGTGAGCGGCGCGCCGACGCTCACCGTCAGGTCGGGAATGTTCCGGAGGCCACTCGCTCGCGCGGCGTTCACGAGCTGCGTCCATCCCGTGACGTTGGCGTCGAGATCCGGCCAATAGGTGCTCGCGCAGACGATGATGCCCGTGAGCGGCGGTCCACCGGTGTTCGCCAACAAGACCGCGTACTCACCCATCCAGTTGTCGGTCGCGCTGTCGTTTTCGAGGATGACCGGGTTGCGCTCATCGACGGGGAGTAGCCCGTGAGGGACATCGCGGCCCGCATCGAGGGTTCCACCGCAACTCGCCGTTGCCACGCTTGCGCACAGACGAAGCGCGACGGAAAGTCGCTTCGTGATCACGGTGTCGAAGCCGGCATTCGACTCACCGCAGGCAAGAGCACGCTGCGCGGAAAGCGCGAGCCGAACGCATCCGCCGCGTGCTGCGCCTCTTCGGTGCGGCCGAGCCCCGAAAGCGCTCTGACGCGGAGCGCCTCGCGCTCTTCCGCTAGACGGCCGTTTTTGAATTCGCGGGCGTGCTCGGCAATGAGTGGCAAGGCCGCCGCGAAGTCTTGCCGCGCCACCGCGGCGCGTGCTTGCTGGAGCAGGCGGAGCTCCTCGGGAGCTGGGGCCGCTGGCGACGAGCGCCGCGGAGGAACCGCGGGTGCAGGTGCCGAAGAGGGCACCACGACAATCGGAGTGGTCGGCGTCGAAGGAACCGGCGATGTTTCGACAACCGTGATGGTCGGTGCGGCGGGATGATCGCCGGCGATTGGCCGATGATGCACGCCCATCTCGTACGCCGTGGCGCCGATCGCGGCGCTCGCAGCGCAGGCCACCGCTACGACGACGCCCCAACGCGTTCGCGGCGCGGAGACGAAGCCGTCGAGCGACGTCACTCGGCCCGCGACCAACGCCGCGCGAGCACGGGCGAGCGCACGGGCCCGCACCGGAGCCGGCACCGGCGGGATCGCGCGTTCCTGGTCGAGGAGCGCGCGGACGTCGAGCGGCGGGCGCGAGCGGCTCATCGGAAGTCGGTCTCCTTCGACGTCCGTCGCACGGCCGCCTGGAGCTCGCGGCGCGCTTTGCGCAAGCGCGAATAAGCCGTAAAAAGCGGGATCGCGAGCACCGACGCGACTTCGTCGATCGGAATCTCGTCGAGATCGCGCATCACGAGGACGGCGCGCCTCGGCAACGGGATCCGTTCGAGCGCCGCGAGCACCAGCGCGCGCGCCTGTTTGGTCTGCAGCACGTCGTCGGGACCGGGCCGTGTATCGTCCACGTCGACGATGCCGAACGGCACCTCGCGCCGGCCTTTTCGCTGGTACGCCGACGCGATCCGAAACGCGATTCCGAAGAGGTACGGCCGCAATGGACGGCTCGGATCGTATTGCGTCCAGGATCGGCGGAGCGCGAGGAACACGTCTTGCGCCAGATCGTCGACCTCCGTCGAGGCCGTACCGAGGCGCCGCAATGTTCGATAGATGTAGGCGAGCTCCTGCTGGAAGGCGTCCAGACACGCCTCGTCCGCCGTCATCTGCGGAAAGGGCGGAGCGAGAAGGCGCAGATGAGTCACGGGAACCCAACGTTAGATTGTCGCTGGGAAAGCCAGCTTGTCAGAAAATGTTCACGCCGAAATCCACGCCGATGAGCCCGCTGACGCGCGGCGTCGTCCACGACGCGGTGTCGTTCAACGTCACCGTCCAGGGCGATAGCACGACGAGTCCGTCGAGGCGCGCGGCGGCGAAGTATCGCAGGCCGAAATCGTGCCGCGCGGCGATTCGCGCTCCCAATTGAGAGAACAGCCCAGCGGGAGAAGCAGGCTTGTCGAGGCCGAATCCGCGCGCCTCGAGCCGCCCGAATGTTCCCGTCAGGCAGGCAGCGAACGCCCGGACGTGGCCGCACGCCGCTGCGTCGGCCGCAAATCGATTGAGCGAGAAGCCGCTCCCATCCCGTTCGGTTCGAGTTGCCGGAAGCGCTCCGTCGATGGCGAGCTCGAGCGAAACCGAGTCGAGGCGACCACTCCCGAAGATCCGCCCGATCGCCGTCGGGTGCGGCGCGACCCCGAGCGCGAGTGAGGTACCCAAGCCCGTGGAAAACTCGAGTCGGGCTCGATGCGCCGCCGGGCGTCGTGACCGCGCCGGCGCCGCGGCGTCGTCGTTGGGCTTTTGGATGGACGTTGCAGTCGTCTCGGGCGTCCCCGTCTTCGACGGAGCCGGCACGGGCGCCGTCGGCGGCGCGCTCGGTTCGGCGGTTGTTGGCGCTAGTGCCGCCAAGAGCTGAATCTGCACGGCCACCGCGAACGCAACGTTGGCGGCGATCTCGGTGCACTCCGAACGTTGCGACGAAAGCTGGCGATCGCCGACCCCCTGTCCCCGGGCGTCGCTCCAACGGATCGAGCCATCGAAACCGGTCTCGTTCCGCGAGATGTGAACGACGACGTGTCGCTCAGCCGTATCCTGAAACGGATCGTAGCCAAGTTGACGGTCCACACTCGCCTGGAAATCTTCAAGGTCCGGACATCCGCTCGCGCCGGGCGCGACCTCGTATTCGAGTGCGACGACGATCTGCGGCGCGGCCCGCGCCGGCGCTGCACCACAAGCCAACGCCGCTGAGATGACGAGCGCGACTATCTGTCCCACCGCAGCCGGGGAACGAGCGGCTCGCCCCACCACCGATCGCGCGACGCGCCCGCGTGCGGATGGCTCTGCCGACACGACGCGCATACTGGCACGACGTTCGCCTTACCGAAATGCTGCGCGGCGCATGATGCCCCTCGTCGCCGTTGCGGGGCATTTCGCTTCTCGGCGGCGGGATCGATTTCTTGCACCGAGCGGATCGGAATCCTAGATTGTCGCAGGATGCATCTGAATCGGGCGTCGACCGCCGTCGCAATCTTTCTGGCCTTACAGATCCCGCGCGTCGCTCATGCCGGACCGCCGGAAGTGCTCGTTCAGCTTGCGATGCACCCGACCGATCCCACCGTGATGGGGCTGCGCTACGTGAATGGCCAAGACGGCGCGCTCTTCACGACGAACGGCGGTGCGACGTGGAGCCTGCTGTGCAGCACCGCGATGTTCGATCCTTCGGTGCACAAGAGTGCGCTGGCAGTGACGAGTGACGGCGTCGCGATGGTCGGCGCGTTCACGGGCCTGTGGCACGACGACGGTCACGCCTGCGATTGGACGGAGGAGCCGCAGTTCGACGGGCAGTGGGTGCCTGCTTTCGCCACGGATCCGCTCGATCCGACCGTGACGTACGCGGTGACGTCGGCCGGTGGGAAGCCGAACGGCGTGTTCCGGCGAGCCGCGGGCGGAGCTTGGTCCGCCTTCGGCACCCAGGACGACGTGTTGATCGGCCAGATACTCGTCGTCGCTCACGGCACCGGCCGCCGCATCTATCTCGGTTCGGTGAGAGGCGACGTGACCCTGGACGGTGGCATCGTCGTCCCCAACTACGTCGTGCGGGTATCCGACGACGATGGAGCGACCTGGACGGAGAACGTCTACGGACCCCTCGACGCCACGACGAGCAAGTTCGAGCTCGAGGCGGTCGATCCGACGAACCCAGATCGGATCGTCGCGGCGATAGAGCGCGCAGAGGACGCCCCTCCACCAGCCAAAACGACGGACTCCGTGTTGGTGAGCGATGATCAGGGGAAGACCTTCAAGCCATATCAGACGGTCACCGAAGTGGGGACCGAGAGCACCAGCGTTGCCTTCGCGAACGATGGGCGACTCTGGATCGCGGACGAGGGTGGGTCCGATCCGTCGGAACCCAAAGGGCTGTGGTTTTCTAAAAGCTTGGACGCAAAACCAACCCTGCTTTCGAACGATCCCACTTATTGCATCGGGTATCAGCAAGCTACGAGCACGCTCTTCACGTGTACGGAGGTGACCGGCGTCCCCGAGTTCGGGACGGTGGACCTGACGAGTGGGACCTTCACGGCGTCGCTCGATCTGCGCACCGTTAAGAATTTCGTAGCTTGTCCGGGGCAGAACGTGGCGGCGGACTGCGAGGACCAGCTCTGCAACGCTTACTGCGGCTACGGTCACTACGCGCAAGCTCCGGTCTGTTGCGCCTACGATACGCCAACGTGCGGAGCGGTGGCTTCGGCGGTGCCCACGACTTGTCCGACGCCGAGCGACGCGGGCGCGGCCGGTGGCGCGCGAGACGCCGGAACGACGGGGAGTCGAGACGCCTCGGTCGGCGGAGCGACTGGCGCAGGCGCGATTGGCGATCGAGATGCGAGCTTCGGGTTCGGCAACTCCGGCGGCGCCGGGGGCACGCAGAACCCGTCGAGCAGCAGCTCTTGTGCGGTCTCGGCCCCGAGAAGTACCGGGGGTTCGTCGAAGGAGATGACACTCGCCGCACTCGCCGTCGGCTTGGGATGCGTGCGCCGTCGAAAGCGTTGGCGTTGAGTTCTCCCCGGGAGGGGCGTGCTACCTTCGGCGCGTGCTCTCCCTCGTGAAATTCGCTTCCCGCAAGTTTCAATTGCGGGGACTCGTCGTCGCCGTCACGTTGGCTTTCGGGACGGGCTGCCATCGAGGGGCGTCGAGTGCCCTCGTGGAGCTCGACGAGGCGCGCGCTCTGGCGGCCGAGCTTCGCGTTCAATTCACGAAGTCCGCCGATGCTTCCAATAGGGCCGTGATGGCCGACACCGACGAAGCGTCGATCGGATTTGCAAACGATGCGAGGCAGGCCACGCAAGCCGTCGACAGCGACGTCGCGGCGCTCACCCCGGTGCTCCAGAGCCTCGGCTTTCCCGACGAGCTCCACACCGTCGAGCAGTTCAAGACTCACTTTGCAGAATACCGAGAGCTCGACGGCCGCATCCTGGCGCTGGCCGTCGAGAATACGAACCTGAAGGCGCAGCAGTTGTCGTTCGGTCCCGCTCGGACCGCCGCGGACGGCTTTCGCGATGCTCTCGGGACCCTCGTGACCGGCACCGCATCGAAGAATCGCTGCCGCGTCGAGGTCCTTGCCGCTGACGCGGTGCTGGACGTGCGAGAAATCCAAGTCCTTCAAGCGCCGCACATCGCCGAGGCCGACGATGCGGCGATGACGCGCATGGAGAAGCAGATGGCCGACCTGGAGACGAAGGCGAGAGACGCGCTCCGCGAGCTTTCTGGACTCGCCGCTCCGGAAGGCAGCGCCGGCGTATCGGCCGCGCACGCCGCGCTCGATCAGTTCGCGAGCGCTTCGCGACAGCTCGTCGCACTCTCGCGCAAGAACACCAACGTTCTGTCATTGGACCTGTCGCTTCGCGCGAAGCCTCCCTTGACCGCCGCGTGCGACGACACGCTCCGCGCGCTGGAAGACGCTTTGGCCAAAGAGGGCGACAAGGCGACTCGGTAAACGAGTCGCGCATAGAACTCGAAACGCCTCCACCGTCGGAGTCGGTTTCGCGGTCAGCGACTCAGTTGAACATGCCGACGTCGTTCGGACACGGTTGAAAAAGGCTGCCGTCGAGATCGAGGTTGAAGAGCGCACCCGCGATGTTCGCCTTGACGTCGGCGTCGCAGAATTTGCCGGTCGTCTCCCCGTCTTCCGTGTACTCGGCGTCCCACGCGGGCTTGCCGGCCGCCGTGTACGGAGCGAGCGCGTCGCACTCGGAGTACTTGTTGCACTCCTCGTCCAAGATGCCGTCGAAGTAAGGCTGCAGCGTTTGCACCTGGTCGAGATCGTTCTTCTGGAAGATGGCCATCCCGAGCCCATGCACTGTCGTGGCGAGCCACTCGTTGTACGCGAGCTGATCGGCCGCCGTCGTGTTGAACCCCGGATCGTTCTCGTACGAATCGAGGTTGTCGGGTTCGACCGCGTCGAAACCCTTTTGGTGGCACACCTCGAACCGAGCCTGCATGATGCTTTGCAGCTTCGCGTAGTTGGGCCCGGATTGCCGCACGTCGAGCCACAACTCGCCGGGCCAACCCTGCACGTTGGCGCCCTTGAGCGATGCCGGAAAATCCCCGGAATCGGGCCGCTCCGGTTCGTACGTGCCGGCGTCCATGTAACACACGACCTTGATACCCAGTGCATGGAGCGTGGAGACTTCTTGTGCGCTGTTTCCCCAGCCGTCGATGTCGTAGGCGCCGACGTTGCGCGTGTTGTCGGGCGGCGCGTTCTGCAAGTCCCAATAGAAGGTGGCGTTCTTCGCGGGCTTCCACCACGTGCCGCCGCTCGTGCCCCCGGAACCCCCGCTCGAGCCCCCGGTGCCGCTGCCGCCGCCATTCGAGGAAACCCCACCAGTGTCAGAGCTCGCGCCGCCGCTCGATGCGCCGCCACTCGATGCGCCACCGTTGCCGTTCCCTCCGGCAACGCCGCCGGTGCTCGACGTCGCTCCCCCCGCACCCGCACCGCCGCCAACGGGCGCGCCGCCGCTTCCTTGAGCGCCGCCCCCCGTCGCGCCGCTACCGCCGGTGGCGAGCGCCCCGGAGCCGCCGTTTGCCGGGCCGCCGTCACCGCCGAAAATTCCGGCGTTTCCGTCGGCGGAACAGCCCTGGAGAACGAGCAAGAGAACCGCAATCGAAGCGCAGCGCATGCCACTAGGTGGGCGCCGCGACGGGGAAGTGGTCACGCCCAACACCGATTTCTAAAATTGGATCGCGACACCCGTTGCGGCCGAAACCCAGCCGCCGCTCGCGT
>DATBBD010000774.1:0-15467 GCA_036271175.1 Polyangiaceae bacterium
CACCGGAACGTGGAGGGTCATCGGTTTCATCGCCGCCGTCCGCTCCGGAAGCCGCGGTCCGAAGCTCACCGGACGACCACGGCGCACGCGATCGAGGAGCACCGTCGTGAGCTCGGATTCGAGCGCGCCCGGGCACACGACGACGGTCCACCGCGCGTCGAACGACGCGTCGCCGAGCAGATCGGCGCCCACGACGGCGTGCGACACGTGCATGCGCTCGAGAACGAGAACCAGGTCTCGCACGAATCGCTCCGTCTCCAGCACGGCGCCGCCGGTCGGATCGTCGCCGTCTTCGAGCGCGCCGCGTTCGGCCCCTTCACCCCCGAGGGCGAAGAACGTCGGCGGCAGCGCCCCGAAGGCGTGGCACACGCGCACCAATCGGTCGAAGCTTCGGGGCACCGCGACGGCGACGTCGATCGGACGGTAGAGCTCGTGAAACCGCGTGCGTTCGAGCGCCGCGAAGAGGCGTCGCCAGAAATCCGCCGAGGCGCGCGGTTTCCCGTCGGTGTCGATCGCGCCGCCGATCCAGCGATCGCGCGTGACGGCCATGTACATGTTCAGGCCGCGGAGCCCGTAAGCGAGCGCGGTGAGCACGCTGAAGGCGTTGTCACTTTCGCTGAGCGGCGGAAAATACGGCGCGAAGCCGGCTGCCATTTCGGCGGCGAACGCCGGCGCGTTCTTCTGTCGCGATCGCTCGGCGAGGCCGCTCGTGCGGCGCGCGATCTCGCGCCGCGTTTTCTCGGAAGCGTGGTGGTAGTAGTCGAGCGCGACGAAACCGACGGCGCGTTCGATGCGCTTCGGGTCGAGCGGCGTCGACGTCTCGGCGAGCGGCAAGTTGTGAAACATCGGCACGCGATCGAGTCCGTGTTTCTCGAGGGTGACTCGAAAGCGATAGAGCGCGGCCTCGAGCAGCGCCTCCTGGAACTCCGCCCAATCCAGGTGACGCGCGAGCTCGTCCGGTGTCGTCGCGTCGAGCTCGTGGGGCGGCTCGACGGTCGCGAGCGAGCCGGCGGAGGCGCCGTGCGCGGCACGGAGCGCCACGTCGTTCGGGTACCGTTGACGTAAAAAGCGCCGGTACTGAGCGATCGCGTCGGGGTGATAATCCTGGTCGTACGGGCCGTCGCGAAAATAAAGCGCGCCCTCGTTGTCCACTTGCGCGAGGACGACCGGGCCGTCGGGCCACTGGAGCGGCGCGAGCTCGGTCGCCGCGGCGGCGAGCCACGGCGCGGCTTCGACGTGGAACGCGTTGCTCGCGTAGCTCGGCACCGGAAACGCGAGCGGCGGGATCGGGAGCACGACGCGCGCGCCGTTCGGAGACCGCGCCTGACACGCTTCATTCCAGATCACGCGTTCGGGGATTCCGAAGAGCGTGAGCTCCGAGTTGATGTGGGGACCCGGACGAACGATCGCGTAGAGCCCGAGCTCGTGCGCCGTCTTCAGAAAGTGCACGACGTCGAGACGCGGATCGACGCTTCCGAAGTCGAACGAGCCGTCCGGTCGCTCGTGCACGGCCCAGGGAACGTAGACGTCGACCATCGTCGCACCGAGCCGGCGCAACGCGTCGAGAGCAGGGCGCCACGCGCTCCGCGCGAGTCGGAAATAGTGAACGCTCCCGGAGAGTAGCGGCACCGTTTTCTCACCCAAAACGAGCCCGGACGCCGAGAGGCGAACGGAAGCGGCGGACGGCATGGCGCGCGAACGTAGCTCATTTCTTGCCCTCACGTTCGTCCCGCGGAAAGACTCGGCGGCGATGGCCCGCGCTAGAGCAACGGTAGCGCCGGCGTTCGTCGGGTACGGCCTCGTCGCGAGTCTCTTCGTGAGTGGTTGCGCGCGCGAAGCCGTCGCTCCGCGCGAACCCGAATTTGCCAGCGCGGGACCCGTCTATCACTCACGCTCGACCGATGCCGGGCCGCGCACGCCGCGCTCGACGGACCCAGGGCGTCGTTCACGCGCGGGAAGCGGCGCGCCGTCGGCGGACGAGACGCAGCTCGAGGCCGAGTACGGCGCGCTCCATCCGCTCTCCGTGCAGCGCGGCAAAGCGACGTATTACGGCAAGGGATTCGTGGGGCGAAATACCGCGAGCGGCGTTCGCTACGACCCCGGCAAATTCACGGCGGCTCATCGCACGCTTGCGTTCGGTACGGTGGTCCGCGTCGTCCGCACCGATACGAACGGCGCGACGTACGTGCGCATCACCGATCGCGGCCCTTACGGCGATGCCGGACGCATCATCGATCTGTCCGTCGCTGCAGCGTCGCGCCTCAGCATGTTGCGCAAGGGCGTCGCCGACGTGCGCGTCGAAGTGCTCGAGTACGGCCGCAAGCGCTGAGGGGTGTCACTCGTTGTCGAGCAGCCGCACGCCCCCGCGTTGTAACCGGTCTGCTTCGGCCGCGGCGCGCAGGGCCTCGTAGAGCCGAACCACGTCGGTGCGCAGGTCTCTGAGCTCCATCGACGGCGTCGTCTTGTCCATCGTCAAGAGGAGCAGGTTCCCAGTGCCGAGCAAGCGCTGTCCGAACGGGCGATCGACGACGTAGTCGCGGATACGGTAAGCGTCGACCTGCTCGAGCCGCTTCGACAGCACGCCGCGTTCGACGAGGACGCGTTTGGTGGTGACCTTGTACGAAATTCCGCTCGCGCGAACGAAGAAATACAGCGCGCCGAGGCCCAGCGTCAGGATCGAAATCAAGAGCGCGCCGATGCCCGCAATGGCCGCGGGGCGGCCTTCGAACAGGACGGTTTCGGCGAGGTTGTCGGAGTGGAGCGTCGGTGTCATCTCGCGGGCTCGGCATGATAGCGCGTTTGACTCGCTCGCCGCGCGAGATAGCGTTCATGCTTCGGGGCCCGTCTCCGGGCTCGTGAGCTCTCATGCGCATTCGGTTCGGTGATGATGCTGCTCGTCGGTCGTTCGACGAAAGCCCGCTCGTGGCGCTCATCGACGGGTTCTGGGAGGAGCTCACGAGTCTCGAGCCTTCGCTCGTGGCGCTCCGGAGCACGCAAGCGGCATCCGATCACCTCGAGGCGCGGCTCACCAAGACCGCGCAAGCCGTCGATCGCAGTCTGGTCGTCGAGCTCGACGGGCCGCCGGACGCGACGCGGCTCGCGCTGCTCCCCGGGGACGACCCCGGTCTCGAACCGCTCATCGAGCGGATGCTCCGCCGTGCCCCCGCGCTCGCCCGCTTCACGCCGGTGCGACACCGCATCGCGCTCGAGCCGCAGGCGGCGATCGACGAGGTCCGTGCGCGCGTCGGCGTGGATCTAACCCAAGCCCGCGCCCGCGTCGGATTTTCGCGGGGCCATTTGCTCGACGCGGTCGTCTATGCGCCGGGGTTCGGGAGCACGTCCGACGAGCGCGCGCTCGACGCCGCGAACGTTTTGCTCCCGCGCCTCCTCGGCGACGACGTGTTCGACACGTGGGTCGGCTCGGTCGACGTCGCTCCGATGCCTCGGCCGAGTGTGCTTCGCGTGCTCGACGACAAGGGGGCGCGTGCCGAGACGCTGTCGCTCGACGACGTGGCCGCCGCCGTCGGCGCCGCGATTCGCGGCGTTCACGACGCGCTCCCGGACGAGCCCTGGCACGCGCTCGCTCGCGGCGAACAGTGGGCGCTCCTCGAAAGCGAGCCGCCGATCGCCCCAGACTACTCACGACAGGACGACGTCGCGATCGTCAGCACGGTGATTCCCGAGGCGATGAAATGCTTCATCGAGGGCGATCGGTTCGCGTCGCACCGATTTTCGAAGCGCGGCGAGCGCTTCGCGTACGTCAAAGTCGACGCTCGCGACGACTCGACGGAGCGGCGCCACGCGCTCCGGCTCGAGCTGGAAGATGCACTGAACGCGGCGCTCGTTCCCTCGGCGCTCGGCGCGGCCGTCGGCGTCGGCATGGGCGCGCGCTACGTGTACGTGGATGTTGCGCTCACGGATGTCGATGCCGGCGCCGACGTCGCGCGCGACGCGCTTCGCCGGATCGGCGTGAACCGCCGGTCATGGATCCTCTTTCTCGATTCCGAATGGGATCGCGAATGGATCGGCGTCTGGGACGACGCGGCTCCACCGTGACGAGAATCGCCCTGAACGTCTGACATGGATGTCGCGCGCCCACACTGCGTGCCGACGTGACACCAAACGTCGTGACTTCGACGGATCGCGATTGGGGCGAACGGAAATCTTGAGTATTGTTGAAAGTCCGATCGACCATGGGATTGTTCTCGAAGATCTTCGGCGGTGAGAACGAGCAGGATCCCAAGGCTCCTGGCGGCGAGGCACTGAAGAGTGAGCCCCGTCGCGCCGTTGTTGAAGGTTCCGAGGCGAAACCGTCGCACCCGGCTTCGAACGCCGCTGAACCGAACGACCCACCGGATAATCGCATGGACGCTCCCAATGGAAGGCGCACGCCGCCGCATTCCGAATCGAAGTCCGACGGTGCATCGCGCGGCGACAAGGGCGATCGCAAGGCAGCGACCGACGCGCGCGGCAACGCCAAGAACGAATCGCGCGTGAACCCGAGCGACGCGAATGGGCCGCGATCGCGCCCCTCGGTGCCGGCAAAAGTAGAGGCGCGCCTCCATGTGTCTCCTACGTATTCGGTCCCGAGTGGAACGACGCCGAAGAAACCCGATGCGCCGAGTCCCGTCGCGTCGAATGCCGCCGTGAAGGTGCCGCGCAGCGAAGCAGTGCCGATCCCGGCGGCAGGAGTCGCGCCCGTTCGCAGCGCGACGAACCTGGTCGTCGCCGCGGGGCCGCCGCCGATACCCGTTCGCGGTCCGAACGACTCGAGAGGTCTAGCGCCGGCCAAGAAGGCGGCCGAGACGCCGGCCGTTCGCGCCGAGGCCGCCGAGTTGACGCTCGAGCCGCTCGCGGTCGAGTCGCCGACGAAAAAAGCGGCTCCGGAACGCGACGAGATCGACCACGCGTTCGATCGGATCGCGACCGCGGCGCCCGGTCAGGGCGGGAAGCTCTCCGACGATTCCGCCATCCGCGACGAAAACGCGCGGATGTTCCGCGAAATGCTGCTCGGTCACGCTCGCCCGATCCGGCATTTCATGATGGAGCTCCAGGTCGGGTCGACGACCCGTCAGTGGTTCGACATCGCGAAGCCCGCCGTGAAGGGCATGCTGGAAGGCGCGCGTGCGCTCGACCAGGCCGTGCTCGCGCAAGCGCTCGGAGACTACGAGCGCGCGCTCGACGTCGCCGCGGAGGCGTTCGCGCCGAGGATCGACGGCGCGGAGCGCGACCGCTTGCTCACCGAATACCGAAAGCTCGTGGAGGCGCTGCCGTCCGCGTTCGACGTCAAGAACGAGCGCGATCGCTCCGAGCCGATCGTCGTGCATCAACTCTTGCTGCAGGCGCCGGGTGTGAACAAGCTGGCGATCGACAAGCTGTACGCGGCCGGGCTCGCGTCGCTCGACGCCTTGTGCCGCGCGTCGGTCGAGGATCTGATCGCGCTCGGTCGGCTCGAAGTGGAGAGCGCTCGCGCCATCGTCGAGCGGTTCCAATCGTACTGGCGAGAGCGCACCGCGCAGGCCCCTCAGCGCGCCGAAGAGCAGACCAAGCAAAAGCTCCGCGCCCTCGCCGAGGCGCTCCGGCGCGCGCACGAAGAGTTCGAACGTGCCGAGAGCGACGACGATCGCGAACGCAAGCGGCGCGCGCGCAGCGAACGGCGCTCGCGCGCCCTCGAGTTGAACGTCGTGCTCGCGCAGCTCGGTGAAGTGGATCTGGTCGCCGAGCTCGAGCGTTCTCCGACCGAACGGCGCGTCGAACGCGTCCTTTCATACCTCGAGCGCGGACGCGCTCACGACGCAGCCTGAGACGAAGGGAGGCCGCATGAATCCAGAGACTCGCGAGAGTGTCGAACGACGAATTGCCGCTGGCGAAAAGCTCGAGCGCTCGGATCTCCGCGGCGCGAATCTGGCGAAAATCTCGCTGAACGGCGAGAACCTCGCGCGCGCCGAGATGGACGGCGCGAATCTCGAAGGGGCGAAGCTCGTCGGGGCCGACTTGACCGGCGCCTCCTTGCGAGAGGCCTTCCTCGAGGGCGCGAACCTCGAAAAGGCGACCCTGGTCAAAGCGGATCTCGACGGCGCCAATCTCCGCGGCGCGAATTTGAAGGGCGCCGATCTCCGGCGCGCGAACCTCGAAGGCGCGAACCTCGAAGGCGCGAACCTCACTTACGCGCAGCTCGACTCGGCGAGCCTCGGTGGCGCGAAGCTCGCGGGAGCCAATTTCACCCAGGCCGATCTATCCGAGGCGTACCTCGGGTCGGTCGCCGCGAACGCTGCCGTGTTCGCCCGAGCGTCGCTCGCGTCGGCGAAGATCGAGGAAGGGGATTTCTCCGGCGCGAACCTCGAAGAGGCGACGCTTACCGGCGCAGTCTTGAAGAAGGTCCGGCTCTCGCGGGCGTCGCTCGGCGACGCCGATCTGTCGCGCGCTCGGCTCTTCGAGGTGGATCTGTCCGAGGCCGATCTGCGCCGCGCCGTATTCGCCGGATCGCACCTCGAAGGGTGCTCACTCACCGGCGCCAAGGTGCATCGCGCCGAGATGCTCGAGTGCCGGATGGTGTCGTCGCGCGCCGATTGGCTCGACGCGAGCCGCGACGCCGACGGCACCGAGCGCGTCACACTCGACGCCTTCCTGCGCGGCCTCGGGCGGCGCGATAGCCTCGCGCCGGCGCCCATTCGCCGGTACATCGGCGTCGGCGACACGTTGAAGAACGCCGAGCTCGAGTTCGGCGACGGCGCCGAAGTTCAAGTCGATGGGCGCCTCGAAGGGTGCTCCATCACGCTCGCGCCGAACGCGAGCCTCGTCATCGGCGAGGAGGGCGTGCTCGAACATTGTCAGGTCAAGGGCGGGAACATCGAGATTCACGGCCGATTCCTCGAAATGAACCGGATCGGATTCGTGCGCCCGGGTCAGTTGCTCGTGAGCATGCGCGGCGCGGTCTCGGCGACCATCGAACAAGCTCACGACAAGACGCGCTTCGGTTTCGCCTCCGGATGCCGTCTTCGATTGAACATCAAGGATCCCGGCCAAGCCGCCTGATACGGAAGGAACAGACTCGCCATGGACAAGTCGAAGATTAGCAGCGGAAAGCAAACCCTCGTCGAAGAGGGGACCGAGCTCAAAGGCACGCTCAAGTCGAGCTGCCAGGTCGTCGTGAACGGAACCATCGACGGCACGATCGAGGCGCCTTCGCTCACGATCGCCGAGACGGGAACCGTCCTCGGAAACGTCAAAGCGGCGAAGCTGCGTTCGGAAGGGACGCTGGCCGGGAACATCGACGCGGAAGAGGTGTATCTGTCGGGTACCGTCCGGAGCAACACGATGATCCGCGCGAACAAGCTCGAGGTGAAGCTGTCTCAAGAGCGCGGCAAACTCGAGGTGACGTTCGGCGAGTGCTTGCTCGAGGTCGGCGACGATCCGGCGAAGAAAGCCGACGCGCCGAAGGACGGTCCGGCCCCGATGCTCGCGAAACCGGAGAGCGCCGTTCTGGCGCCGGCCGTTGCCGACGGGCCGCTCTCGGCTCGAGTGAACGCCGAGCTCGCGAAAGGCGAGAACGACGATCCCGTCCGCCGGGGTGGTCAGAAAAAGAACGCGGAGCGTCGCGAGTCGCAACCGCCGCCGGCAGAGTGAGCGGGTCGACGAAGGTCCGAGCGGCGGAGCGCCGGCGCGGCGCTCACAGGCGGTCGAGTAAAGCGGCGAGTTTGACGAGCGGCTCGGCGTCTTCGAATCGGGACAGAGCGCGGCGCGCCTTGGCGATGGTCGGCTCGACGAAGCGAAGATAGGCCGAGTCGCCCTTTTTGTGCTGAATGAACACGAAGCGTCCCGCGTCCTTCAGCTTCCGCTGAATCGTGACGAGGTGAAATTCGCGTTCCACGTGGCGACGGCCTTCTGCGTCGAGGCCGCGGTGCGCCGCGTATTCGTCGAGGCGCTCCCCGATGAACGCGTCGTCGAAGGTTTGATAGCTGTCGCCGAGGAGCGCGACCAAGTCGTACACGCGAGGCCCGAGGAGCGCGTCCTGAAAGTCGATCCACGCGAGCCGCTCGCCGTCGCGCTCGCGGACGACCATCAAGTTGCGGCTCTGGTAGTCGCGATGCACGAAGCCTTTCGGCAGTGCTGCGATTTCGCGGGCCACGTATTCGGCGGCGCGGTCGAAGGCCGTACGCTCGGCGGCGTCCAATCGAATGCCGCGCGCTTCGAGCGCCCACTCGCGGAAATGTTCGATCTCCCAGTGGAGTAAATCGTAGTCGAACGCCCGCTCGTTCACGATCGACCCGCGCGGGAGCTCGTCGAGCGCACGTTGCGCGCGGGCCAGATCGGCGATCGCCATTCGATACAGCGCTTCGCGTCGACCCGGCGTGTGCTCGAGGTAGCGCGCGAGCGTGTCGTCGCCGAGATCTTCGACGAGGAGAAACCCGTCCGCGCAGGCGTCGCCGACGACCTTCGGAACCCGGACGCCGCGTTGCTCGAGGAGATCGCGCACTTCGAGAAACGGCCAGCGCCGCCCACGCTCGTCGACCTTGGCGATCTCGTCGGGTCTGCCGGCCTCGGGCACGTACATCGCGACCGCGGTCCGTCCTTCGGCGAGGCGCACGCGGAAAAAACGGCGGGTCGAGGCGCCGCCGGGCATCTCCGTCGTCGACAGGGGCCCGGCTCCTCCGGTCACGCGCCGGACGAGGCGCGTCAGAGGCTCGAGCGAAACGTCGGGTGCCGGAGGGGACACGGAGCCACTACTACCCCGCTCCCGGGCCGCGCGGTAGACGTTCGGGGTGCCTGTCGACTCGCCGCAAAAAGGCTGGGCGCCGTTGCTCGAACGGGCGTTCGAGTCCCTTCCGCGGACCCACGGCGACACGCCGGTCCGCGAGCTGTCGCTTTATCTCGACGAGCTCGTCCTGTGGAATCGCCGTACCGACCTGACGGCGGCGAGAAGCGCCGAAGAGCTCGTGGATCTTTCGGTCGCAGACGCGCAGATCATTGCCGCGGCGACGGTCGACGATCGCGGCGCATGGATCGACGTCGGGAGTGGCGCCGGCGCGCCCGGCCTCGTGCTCGCCCTGCTCTTGCCGAATATTCGCGTGACATTGGTCGAGCCCAAAGATCGACGCGTCGCGTTTCTCAGGAACGTGCTCGGCAAGCTCGATCTCCGGCGTGCGGTCGTCGAGCGCGGGAGAAGCGACAAAGTCGCTCCTCGAAGTTGCGACACCGCGACATCGCGTGCGACGTTGCCACCGCCCGAGTGGCTCGCCGAGGGCGCACGTCTCGCCCGCGCCGCGGTATGGGTGCTCCTCGCACGTGAAGAGCCGCCCGTACTCGACGGCTTTCGCGCCGACCAAGACGTCCGTTACGAGTGGCCCCTCACGGGCGCCAAACGACGAGCCGTTCGTTACTCGCCCGAGCATACGCCCGAGGTTCCGTGATGGTTACGAAGTTCCGGTAAAACGGCCGCTGGCGGAGTGGTCCGAGCGACGGATGGGTTCGAGTGGACCCCGATACAGAGCGACTCCGATCGTCACGACGACGTTGACGGCCAGGCGGCCCTCGGCGAAATGTAGCGCCCATGTCGAGTAGCGGGCGGAGCCCCGGTCGTCTTTCGAGTTCTCTCTGCCGGGCGCTCGTCGTGGTCGCCGCGACCCTGTCGATCTTCGCGTGGTCGCGCCCTGCCGCGGCGTACCCCTGGATGATCCGGCATGGCTTCGACAAGTGCGCGTCGTGCCACACCGATCCGATGGGCGGCGAGCTGTTGACCGGCTTCGGTCGCGTCATCAGCAACACGACGCTCACCACGCGCTACGACGGAAGCAACGATCCGCAGCGCGCCGCGATGCTGTTCTACGGCGTCGCAGAACCGGACTGGCTTCGCGTCGGCGGCAGCGTCCGCGTCATGGACGCGGACTACCAATTTGCCCAGGGCAAGAACCCGAGCAAGTTCGACTATTTTCCGATGCAGATGGACGCCTACGGTCAGGCGACGATCTGGCGACTCCGCATCTCGGCGAGCCTCGGTGTGGGTGACGCGACTCAGGGCCGAATCGAGTCTCGAGCCGCGCAGATCACGAAGGCGAGCGCCAACGCCAACGGCGAGCTCACGCTCATCTCGCGCACGCACTGGATTGGCTACGACGTCTCCGACGACGTGTTGATCCGCGCCGGTCGCATCAACTTGCCCTTCGGTTTGCGAATCCCGGAACACGTGATGTGGGTGCGCAACGCCACGCGAACCGATCGCGAGAGCGATCAGCAAGACGGCGTGGCGATCGACTACAGCCATGGTCGCTTCCGCGGCGAGATCATGGGCATCGCGGGCAACTACCAGATCAGCCCCGACAAGTTCAGAGAGCGCGGCTACAGCGCGTACGCCGAGTACATGCTGAGCCCGCATGCCGCCATCGGCGCCAGCAGCCTCACGACGCACGCCGCCGACGACCGGTTCTTGGTGAACGGGCAAGGTTACACGCGCGGTGCACACGGGCTCACGGCACGCGTGTCGCCCGTCGAGCCCCTCGTCTTCATGGCTGAAGGCGACTTGCTCGTCTCGAATCAGACGCTCTTGGGATACGTCGGGATGCTCCAAATGGATTGGGAGTTCGTGCAGGGACTGCACGCCATGGTCACCGGCGAAGTGCTCGACCAGGGAGAATCTGCTGCGGCGAACGTCTCTTCCACGACGGGTCACGGCCAACCGAAATTCGATCAGTGGCTGACGTTCGCTTGGTTTTTCTTCACGCACTTCGACTTCAGGACGGACCTGATCATCTCCGAGCCGACCGGCGTCGCGCCGGTCACGGTGCTATCCCAATTCCATTATTACTTTTGAGAGCACACCGATGCGCCGCCTCTCGCCCTCGCTTGAATTGGAGACCCTCGCCATGACTCGACGCGTTCACGCAGACCCGGGTGACTCCCGAAACTCGGTCGCGCGACGCGGTCGTCGTGTGTGGGGTGCCGTCGCGTTCGTCGCCTGCGCGGCGTTCGGCGCGGGCAACGCGGCAGCCGACCCCGCATTGCCTGCCTTTCTCGACGGCTACGTGAAGATGAAGTGCACGCCGGATTGCACGCTCTGCCACAACGACGACACGGGCGGTTACAACAACCTCCGATCGGCGATCAACGACGGCAAGACGGTAAACGGATTCGGCTACGTGCTCGAAAACGATTTCAATCTCAGCCCCGTGAGCCAAAGCACGTGGGGCCCCGCCGTCGACGCCGATCGCGCGAAGAACAGCGACATCGACGGCGACGGCGTGGACGACATCCAAGAGCTCATGGATGGGACGGATCCCAACGATCCGTCCCCTGACTCGACGATCTGCGGCGGCGGCGGCCCGACCTACGGCTGCGCGCGCTTGAGCCCCAAGGGTTCCGTCGACGGCGTCGCCAGCGCCGCGAGCGGCGCGGTGCTCGTCCTCGGGCTCGGCCTCATGCGACGGCGTCGAAGCAAAACGCACCCCGTGTAGCCCTCTTCGTCATTTCGGCAGACCGAACCACGTCGGAGTCCACACTCACAAGGCGGGGAGGGGGGAACCGATGAACGGGCGCAGATGGGCCGGGTCGATTGTGGGGAGTGTGCTGTTCGTCGCAGGGACCGCCGGGGCCGATCCCATGGTTCCCCCGTGGCTTGCTATCCACGTGCCCATGCCGTGCACGCCGGATTGCATCCTTTGCCACAACGATGACACTGGCGGCACGGCCAACCTGCGCAACGCGGTCAAGAACGGCAAACCGGTTCCCGGTTTCGGAGCCACCCTCCGAGACGATTGCGAGTTTACCGCCGAAGACTCCGACACGTACCCGAAGGGGCTCGCCGAATGCGTGGCGAAAAAAATCGATACCGACGGCGACGGCGTGGACGACATCGACGAGCTCAAGGCGGGGACCGATCCGAACGATCCGACGAACAGCAATTCGATCTGCAACAACGGCGGTCCGACCTACGGCTGCGTGCGCGTGAGCCCCAAGGGTTCCGTCGACGGCGTCGCCAGCGCCGCGAGCGGCGCGGTGCTCGCCATCGGTTTCGGGCTCATGCGGCGACGACGGCGCAACGACGCGCGCCGCCGTCGCTGAGTGCCGCGCATCCGTTTCCGCGCGGCTCAGCCGCCGGCTGCAGCGTCGGAGGAGCCGCCGGCGGCGGCGTCGGACGTCCCACCGGTGTCGGTCGTGCCGCCGCTTGCCGTCGTGCCGCCGCTTGCCGTCGTGCCGCCGGTCGCGGTGGTACCGCCACTCGCCGTCGTGCCGCCGGTGCTCGTCTTGCCACCGGTGCCGGTCGTGCCGCCGGTGCTCGTCTTGCCGCCGGTGCTGGTCGTACCGCCACTGGCGGTCGTGCCGCCCGTGCTCGTCGTGCCGCCACTCCCGGCTTCTATCGAAGCATCGCCGCCGGTGCCGCCCGCGCTGCTATCGATAGAGCTGTCGTTCGAGCCGTCGAGAGGCGACGTGCCGCCAGTTCCTACGCCGCTGTCCGGTTTGCCTCCGCTTCCGGGAGCACCCCCGGTGCCCGTCGCCGACCCACCCGTCGAGCTGTCCGGGAGAAATCCGGCGTCGGTGCTGCCGCCCTTGATCTTGCTTCGATCGATATCGACGAGCAGGGTGCACGAAGCTACGGGGAGCACGAAAGCGATGAGACTGAGTCGAGAAAGCGATGCCATGGGTACTGATCCGCTAGCGGAATCTTGACCCTGCTTGTCGTCCCGTTGCAAGCGCCGTCGTTCCAATCGCGCCGCACGTCGGCGCGGCTGACCTCACGGCGGATGCCCCGGGCTCGTCGGAGCCCCGTTTTTCACCCGATTCGCCGTGAATCCGGCCGCCGCGCACGACGACCGAATTTCACGTCACACATCGTTCACTGGCCGGCGATCGAGAAGCACGGGAAGCCCGCGCCGACCACGGTGCCGAACAAATCGCACATTTCGCCGGTGAACACCGCGTTCGTGGGGACGAGCGTCGTATTCAAGGTGTTCGTGATGTCGCACTGGAAGCGGAGCTTCTCGCCAGGATTGAGCACGAGATCGCCGGTGTACGCGCCCGTGGTCTTCGCGGTCGGATCGGGCGCCGGGTTGTTCGTCATCGAGTTGTAGATGTACGTCGGCGACTCTTCCCAGTCGTACATGTCGTACACGATGTCGCTCGTGCCGTCCGGCTTGTCGCGGTACACCACGAAGCGCGTGTTGTGCGCGTGCACGTGTCCGAACAAGGCCACGACGCGTTCTCCCGTCGCGCCCGCCGGCGGAAACGAATCTTTCTCGTCGCAGGTCGCGCCGGTCGTGGCCGATGTGTGCGGCGGCACGTTCACCGGAGCGAACCCGCCGAGCTCGCCTATCGTCTGCGTCACGTCGGCCTTGTCCTTGTAGAGGAAGTTGACCCACGCCTCGCGGAGCGTCGGCGCCGACGTCGAGTTGTAGAAGTGGAGTTGGATCGACATGCGCGTCGCGGGTTGCAGCTCCCGTGCGAGCCCTTGGTCCTCGGGAGCGACTACGCCGTTCGGTGGAAAGTCTTCGACCTGGTGCTGCGTGCCGCCGATCGCTCCGAGGATGCTGCCTTCGCACGGACCCCAACCGTCCGGCGCGTTCGAGTTGTCGAGCTGGATGATCATGTGATGCGAACCGGGCCGCATTCGATACTGCTGCTCGAAGTAGTAGATCGCGTCGGTGTTCGGCGTGTTCATGTAATAACACTCGGTGATCTCTTGGCCGGGTTGCATCACCCACATCGGATCGGGGTTTGCGTAGTCGGCGACGTCGGGCCCGATGTGGAGCTGAAAGCCTTCACTCTCCGCCGGCGCGGGGATGCAGTTTTCATCGCCGGCAAACGGCGAGCTGATGCCGCAAGCGTTGGCGGCGGTCGCGGTCCCCGGCTTCGTGGCGGCGCCCGCGTTCCCTGACGAGCCATCGCCTGATCCGCAGGCTGCGGTTCCGAACAACGCGACGGTGGCAACGAGAGAGAGCGTGCTTCGGGCGTTCGGCATCATCGTGATCCTTTTCATCGTGCTCATCGTCTTCGTCGTGCGCGTGTAGGTCGGACGGCCGGCGGGAAAGCGTATCGAAGGCGAGCGCGTCGCGCCCACCTCCGAAAGTCATCGTGGATCGATCTCACGAGATCGGACGGATCATTTCCTCGTCGAGATCGCTTTTGCACGACGAAGCGAATAGAAACTACGTAACGCAGTTCGGACTCGTTTCGACGGACTGGATTGTTTTCTGCGGAACGAAAATACGCTCCGACGTGAGCCGCGATTCATCGCCGGCGCGAGCGCCGGCTCGGCGCGGTCATCGCGAATGGGCCCGAATATGGGATGAATATGCGACGAAAACCGGCATTTCGTGAGCCCGTGGGAAGCCCCTAGCCGAGTGATAAGCTGTCCCGCATGCATCTAGCAGTGAGTGGCGCGGCGCTCTCGGTGGCCGTCCTTTCGGCGAGCTCGGTGCTCGCGCAGACGGTCGGGCAGTTGCCGGCGCAGAGCCCGCCGAGCGCGAGCTACGGCTATCAACCGGCGACAGCTGGGACGCCCGCTCCTCAGCAGCAATACGGGAATCCGCCGTACGGGACTCAAGGGTACGGCACGCAACCGGCGTACGGATCTCAACCCGCTTATGGCGCGCAGCCCGCCGCGGCACAGCCGGGGCTTCAAGCGGGCGGGTTGACCGCGCCCGCACCCGTGACCGAAGACCCGGCGGCGGTGCAGACCGAGCAATCCCTCGACGACGCCGACAAGAAGGATTCGGGTCGCGGTCTCGAGTTCTTTTACCTGAACGCCGAGCTCGGCTTCGAGACGCTCGGGCTCGACACGTTGCACGCGAACAAGATCGTCGACGCGGGCACCGTGCACACGTCGAACACCGGATTTCTTTGGGGCGCCGGCCTCGGGCTCCGGCTCTTGTTCTTCACGGCCGGCGCGCGGTTCCGCATGGCGTCGTTCAGCGATTACGACGTGTGGACCCTGGACGCCGAGCTCGGGCTCCACATCCCGATCGGGCGCGTCGAACCGTATCTCCAGCTCGCCGCCGGCTACGCGTCGCTGAGCGGGCTGTCGGACTCGAGCGTGAACACGAACAGCGTCGACGTGCACGGCTACAACGTGCGCGCCGGAGGTGGCCTCGACGTGTACGTGACGCCGGTGTTCTCGGTGGGCGTGAACGTGACCGGCGACCTGCTCGGCCTCACGCGTCCGGGCGTGAGCCTCTCTCAGGTCGAGAAGGCGACGTCGACGGGCACGCCGACCACGACGCAGCAGGCGAACCAAGACAAGGCGCAGCTCTACGCCGCGAGCGGGTCGAGCATCGGGCTCGGCATCAACGGCACGTTCGTCGTCGGGCTTCACTTTTGACCGCAGTCCGCCTCGTCGTGGGGCTCGTCTGCGCGCTTCCGGCGCTCGGCGGCGCGGGCGCTCTGGTTCGTCGGTTCCGTCATGAGCACGCCATTTCGAACGCCCTCGTCGCCGCGCTCGCGACGTTCGGCGCGGCTGCCGGGCTCGCGTCGTTTTTTCT
>DATBBD010000775.1:0-8773 GCA_036271175.1 Polyangiaceae bacterium
CTTCCCCACGTCCAGGCCGTCGAGGTGATGGTGCTGTGGGGCTCTAACGTGCTCCACGTCTCGCACCTCGCGCCGCCGCGCAATTTCTACGTCGGTGAAGAGCAGGGAAAGAACTTCTCGACGGATTTCTTCATCCCCTCCGAGAAGCTCGGAACGACGCGCATGCCGGTCGTGCTCGCGGACAGCGGCTCGATCAGCGTCGTCATTCCGCACGGGGCGCGGGGCTCGATCGAGATCCCTGGGCAACCGCGGATGACGCTGGACGAGGTTCGCCAGCGCGCTCAGCCGTGCGCGGAGCTCAGCGGCGCGCAGCAGTTCCCCATCGGGAGCGGCGCTCGGGCCCGCATCGAGCTGAACGACTTCGTGTTCCAGGTGGCGGCGGTGAACGCCGGCAAACCCATCAAGCACGGCGTCGGCGCCGGCATGGAGTGGAACGTCTTCTTGTACTTCGGCGCGTCCCTGCTGGGCGTCGGCGGGTTCATTGCCGCGATGGCGTTCTTCGTCCCGCCGCTCGGGCTCACCGACGACGAGGACGTGGACAAGAACGCGCTCTACTTGATGCAGCAGTTCTTGGACGCGGCTGCCGAGCGCGAGCTCGAAGAGAAGGAGACCGAGCAGGTCACCGAAGACAACGCCGACAACAAAGAAGGCGGCACGGGCACTCGCGCGAAGGGCGAAGAAGGCTCGATGGGTAAGCAGGACAGCAAGGCGACGAACAAGCGCTACGCCGTCCAGGGTCCGCAGGACAATCCGGATCCGCACATCGCGCGCCAGGCAGCACTGCGTGAAGCGATGGAATTCGGCATGATCGGCCTTTTGAACACCGGCGCAGCCGGCGATCCGAACGCGCCGACCGCACCCTGGGGACGTGACACGTCGCTCGGTACCGACGAAGTCAGTGCGATGGGCAACATGTTCGGCGACGAGATTGGCGACGCCTACGGCTCGGGCGGTCTCGGATTGTCCGGCATCGGCGAAGGCGGCGGCGGTCGCGGCGAGGGCATCGGCCTCGGTTCGATCGGAACGCTCGGACACGGCGCCGGCACCGGGACTGGTCAGGGATTCGGCTCCGGCCACGGCCGCCTCGGTGGCTCGCACCGAACCAAGGCACCGAGCGTGCGCATGGGCGCGACGACCGTCAGCGGCCGTCTGCCTCCCGAGGTCATTCAGCGTATCGTTCGCCAAAACTACGGCCGTTTCCGCATGTGTTACGAGCAAGGGCTCACGCGGAATCCGAACCTCGAAGGTCGCGCGACGGTGCGCTTCGTGATCGGTCGTGACGGCTCGGTGTCGAACGTGTCGAACGGTGGCTCCGACATCCCGGATTCCGCCGTCGTTCAGTGTGTGATCCGGAGTTACTACGGTCTGTCCTTCCCTCAGCCCGAGGGTGGCATCGTGACCGTCGTGTATCCGATCATGTTCTCCCCAGGCTGAGGGGTGAGCGGTGAGGGGCGGCCGGATGCGCGGCCGCCTTCTTGCGTAGATCCGCTTTCGGCGCGCGGGGGTGCCTCGACGGCTACGGCGAGGCGGCATGGCGTCGCTGTGCTTGCGGACGTGCGCCGGTATGAAGGCACCGCGGTGGGTTATTGTGCGCATGTCCGGACGGAGTCGCGACGCACGCCGCAGCGGCGCGCAAATCACGCCGACGCACGCGAGCGCGTAGACCTAAGGCAGGCAAGAGAAGAGCCCGGAGCGGGCGCTCCGGTTCACCGAGGTCGCCGTCCCCACCGAGCGATTCCGGCAGCGCGTGTGGCGTCGGTTCGCGCCGAACACGCTCGCTGCGAGCGACGAGCGTGGCCCGCGCCGGGACGATGCGGGGCGATGCCGGCGAATCCGCGAGCCGACGAGACGGAGGAGAGCGACTGCGCGCGTCTCCGAATCGCTACGAAACGCGCTGAAAACGCGCGAGAATCGCCGCGACGAACGGCTTTACTTTGAAACGCTCGGGGCTCTATGCTCAAGCCCCTTGTCTCTGTCTGCGCTGCTTGAAAGATCGTGGGCTGCGGAGCGTCGCTGTCGCTCCGTATGCGTTCACGACGGCTTGGGTGTCATTCGCATCGTTCTCGTGGGCGTCGAAATCGCCCCAAGGATTCCGAAGGAAAGGGTGAGCTCGCGATGAAGTACGAGAGCCTAAAATTTGCTGCGTCGTTGGTGTTGGGACTGTCTTCGGCGCTTGGCTCGGTGGCGTGTAGCCGCGACAACATCGAGGCCATCAACCTCGCGAATCTCGGCGACAAGTCGCTGAAGGTGAACGTCGACGGTGCGATCGAGAAGTACGAAGAAGCGGTCCGTCTCGACCCGACGAATCATCGCATCTTCTGGAAGCTCGCGAACGCGTACCAGAAGAAAGAAGACTGGGACAAGATGGCCTCGACGCTCGCGCGCGCCGAGCAGATCGCGCCGGATTTCGCCAACTACGATTACAAGCAAGGCCTCGCGTTGATGCAGAAGGCGGCGCAGGGCAATCCGGATTCGTACGAGGAAGCCAAGGCGCCGCTCCAGAAGTGCATCCAGACCGATCCCAATTTCGCGGAGTGCTACCACGAGCTCGGATCGGCGAACCTCTGGACCGACAACGATCAGGCCGCGCTCGAGAATTGGACGAAGGCGATCGAGCACGACCCGACGGTCGCGTACTTCTACGCGCCGCTCGCCGAAGAGCTCATCGCGTTGAAGCTCTACGACAACGCGGAAGCGGTGCTCAAGGAAGGCACGCGAATCATCAATCCGTCGAACGCAAAGTCGCCGGAGGAGATGGACACGATTCGTGAGCAGCTCTTCGCGATGTACTCGCTCCTCGCGAGGGTCGAGCAAGCGCGCGGTGACACGCAGGGCATGGTCGCGACGCTCGAGAAGGCGAACGACGCCGCCGGCGAGAAGCACCCGGAAATCGGTTTCAACCTCGGCAGCACGTACGCGGTCATGAAGCCCCCGCAGAAGGAAAAGGCCGTGCGCCTCCTGAACTCGTTCGTGAAGCGGACGTGCAAGGGCGCGCAGGCGGCGGAGAAGTTCAAGGACCAATGCGCCACCGCGGCGGACCTGATCCAGAAGCTCGGCGGAACTCAGTGATTCGTCGGGTTCAACCGACGCCATCATCGATTTTCGGCACGGTCGGCGGAGACCGTGCCCTTGCCGTAACCGACTGCGCTCCGGAGGGTAGGGCCCTGTGCGCACCGCGCCAGGCGTTCGAGGAAGCATGAATCTAGACGAGCGTCTCACTCTGCTCGAGCGGAACCACGACTGGCACGGTCTGCAAGAAACGCTCGAGCAAGGCATCGCCGGCGCGAACGATCCGTCGAGCCAGGCCGAGTACCACCTCCGACTCGGCCGCGTGCTCCACGAGCGCTTTCTCCAAGGTGTGAAAGCGCTCAAGCACTTTCAAGACGCGTTCAAGTTGAACCCGGCGCTCATCGACGCGCTCCGGGCGGCCCGGGAGATTTATTGGGAGCTCGGCAAGCTCAACATGGTTCAGAAGCTGCTCGAGCTGCAGCTGAAGAACGGTGACGGCAAAGGTGCGAGCGCGCTCTACACCGACCTCGGCGACGTTCTGTCGGATCTCGGCGACGAGGTGCGCGCCACCGACGCCTACACCAATGCGATCACGGTGTCGGCGAACGGCTCGAGCGCCGCGGCCGAACGGCTGGTGGACCTTCAGGCGACCGAAGCGGAGTGGCACGCGCGCGCCTCGTCGTTGATCTCGCAGGCGGCTGCGACGACGAGCAACGCCGAGCGTGCGGACCTCTTGCTCCGTGCCGCGCGCATCGCGCGCAAATTCGCGCCCGACGAGGTCGAGGCGATACTGGTTCAGGCCTTCGCCGTCGCGCCGACCAACGTGGTCGTCACGTCGTTGTTCGAGGACCTACTCGCCGCGTCCGGACGGACGGACGCCATTCTCGACCATCAACGCGACGTGCTCGCGGCCCTGACGGATCCCGTGGAGCGGTCCAAGGTCGCGTTTCGCTTCGGCACGCGGTGGGCGCTCCGGCATCAGAATCACGAGCTGGGCGCGACCTTCATCGAGCAGAGCCTCGATGCAAATCCGACGAACGAGGCCGGCTTTGCCTACCTGCGCGAGATTTACGGAACCATCGGCGGGGACTTCGGGAAGGTCGTCGCTTTGGCGGACCGGCTCGCGAAAGCGGCCGGCGACAAGGCGGACTCGGCGTTCCTGCTCGCCTCGGCGGGTATGCTCTCGTGGCACAAGCTGGGAGATCTCATCCGCGCCCGACCCTTTTTCGAGCGCCTCGCCAAAGCTGCCCCGGAGCATTCGTCGCTGAAGGCGTTCGAGCTCCAGATAGGTCAAACTGTGTCGTCGAATGGTGCCGCCGCGCCTCGCGTGATGGCGGCTGCGCCCGTTACACCCGAACCCGCTACGCCCGAACCCGCCTCCGACCCAGCGGAGCGTGAAGCGGCGGCACCGACGCCCGCCCCCGTGAGCGAACCCGCAGGACCCCCCGTGGACGAGAAGAAGATCGCCGAGCTCCGTCAGCAGCTAGCCCAGCAAGAAGCCGCCAATCGTCATCACGAGTTCGTGAAGACCCTCATCGCCCTCGGTGACGAGGTTACGGACCCGGCGGAGAAGGTGACCCTCTATCAGAAGGCCGCCGAGCTCTACGTCAACAAGTTCATGAATCAGGCGGAGGCCGTGAAGGCCTTCGAAAAGATCATCGAGATCGAGCCGGGGCACTCCCAGGCCGTCGAATACCTGATTCAGATGTACGAGAAGCGGCGCGATTGGGAAAAGCTCATCGCGCTTCGGAAGGGGCAAGCAGAAGGTCTCCCTTCGGGCGCCGCGCGCGTGAACGCGTTGAAGGAGCTTGCGCTTCTGGCGACCGAGCGCGTCCGCAAGCCCGAGGTGTGCATCGATCTGTGGGCCGAGGTCGTAGCGAACGATCCCGAGGACGCCGACGCCTTGAACGCGCTCTCGCAGCTCTACGAGCGCGCGCGCGACTACGAAAAACTCGCCGACGTCCTGGTCAAACTCCAGGAAGTCACCGCCGACGTCCCGAAGCGCATCGACCTCTTGAACAAGCTCGGTCAAATCGCCGGCGATCGGTTGAAAGACGAAGAGCGCGCCGTCGACGCGTACCGCATGCTCCTCACGCTTCAGCCCGACGACCGGCGCGCACAAGAGCAGTTGAAGAAGCGCTACGTCGCGCTCGGGCGCTGGGACGACCTCGAGGTGTTCTACGCCGACACCGGCAAGTGGGACGAGTTCATCCGCGTGCTCGAGACGAACGAGAGCCGCGCCGAGAACGATCAGCAGCGCATCGGCATGCTGATGAAGATCGCCGAGCTCTGGATGACCCAGAAGGGCAAGATCGATCGCGCCGCGCGCGCGTACGAGAAGGTCCTGAGCATCGACGCGGCGCACCTCGATGCGGCGCAGCGGCTCATCCCGATCTACGGGAACATGAACAACCCGAAGGGGCTCGCGAGCGCCATCGAGGTGAAGCTGGGTCACGTCACCGAGCCCGAGACGCGTCTCGAACTCTTGCGCGAAGTTGCCGCGCTCTACGAGACCCGCATCAAGGATACCGGCAAGGCGTTCGACCGCTACATCGCGGCGTTCGAGATCGCTCCCGGCGATCAGCAGACCCAAGCCGACGCCGAGCGAGTCGCCGATCTGACCAAGCGCTGGGACGATCTCATCGCGGCTTACGAGCGCGCGATCACGACCGCAGACGATCAGGGGGACGCCGAGACGTTGTCGGCGCTTCGCCTCCGGCTCGGTCGCGTTCTCGTCGAAGAAGCGAACCGGATCGACGATGCGCTCGTCCAGTACCGCGCCGTTTACGAGGCCGAGCCGGACAACGCGGTCGCCCTCCAGGCGCTCGAGCAGCTCTATCGCCACACCGAGCGCTGGAAGGACTTGCTCGAGGTCTACGAACGCCGGCGAGAGCTCGCGTACACGCCCGAAGATCGGAAGGGCGTCCTTTACGAGATCGCGCGGCTCTACGAGATTCAGATCGGCGACGCGAAGCAGGCGATCGAGACGTATCGCGCCGTCCTCGAGGACGACCCCGTCGATGCGACGGCGCTGGCGGCCCTCGACGCGCTCTATCAGCGGACGGGAAGCTGGGAGCCGTATGCGGAGACCCTGCAGCGTCGCATCGACCTCGACGTCAGCGAGCACGACCTCATCGATCTCAAGTTTCGGCTCGCCGACGTGCTCGAAAATCACCTGTCTCGCGCGACGGTCGCGCTCGAGAACTACCGCGAAATCCTGTTCCTCGACGGCGATCACGAGGGCGCGCGGACCGCGCTCGAGCGGATGCTCGAAAACGAGGAACTCCGCGGCGAATCCGCGTCCATCCTCGAGAGCATTTATGAGGTGCGCGAGGACTGGGAGAAGCTCATCGTCGCCCTCGAGATCCTCGTGCTTTCGACGGCGGAGGTTCCGCGTCGCGTCGAGTTGCTCCGCAAGATCGCGCAGACCGCGGCGAACCGTCTCGGCGATCTCGCCAGGGCTTTCGACGCCCAGGCGCGTGCCGTCCGCGAAGAACCGGCGCTCGCCGACTCTCGTGTCGAGCTCGAGGAGCTCGCCGAATCCGCACAGGCGTGGGACAAGCTCATCGCGCTGTACAACTCGATCGCCGAAGAGCTCGGCGATGCCGGGCTCGCGCGACAATATTGGCTCCGTCTGGCGAGCATCGAAGAGCAGCTCGGCCGCGTCGCGGAGGCGGCGGAGAGCTACGTGAAGATCCTCGGGCTCGACCCCGCCGACGCCGAGGCGCTCCTCGCGATGGATTCGCTCTATCGACGGACCGGGCGCTTCGACGATTTGATCGGCGTCTTCCGGCGTCGCATCGAGCTCTCCGACGATCCGAGCGAGCGCGAGTCGCTCTATGCGCAGATGGCGAGCACCTACGAGGAGAAGCTCGGCAAACCCGACGAGGCGATCGCCGCGTATCGCGAGGTGCTCACCCTCGATCCGACGAGCCAGGTCGCACTCGCGGCCCTCGAGTCGCTCTTCACGCGGCAGCGCATGTGGGGCGAGCTCGCGGAGAACCTCGAGACTCGGCTCGGCCTGGCCGAGAGCGAAGACCAGCAGATCGGGCTCATGCTCCGCCTCGCGTCCTTGCGCGAAAAGGAGATGGGGTACCCGGAGAGCGCGATCGAAGGCTATCGGCTCGTCCTCGAGCGCGACGGCACCAACGCGCAGGCGCTCGCCGCCCTCGAGCGGCTCGGCCAAAACGACGCGCACGAGCTCGCGATCAGCGAGATCCTCGAGCCGTTGTATCGCCAGCAGGGCGACTACCAAAAGCTCATCGGCGTCTACGAAGTACAGGTGCGGCGCGCGGACGACGCGAATCGACGCGTCGAGCTTCTGCACGGCGTGGCCCAGCTCCACGAAGATGCGGCGGGCGACGCCAACGCGGCGTTCGACACCTACTCGCGCGCGCTCGCAGTCGACCCCGGCAACGAAAGCACGCAAGAGGCGCTCGATCGGCTCGCGCGGGTGACCCATCGGTTCGAAGATCTCGCGAAGGTCTTCGAGGATCTCGCCGCGGAGCAAAATGATCCGGAGCTCGGCAGTCGGCTCTACACGTTCGCCGCGCGGACGGTGGAAAGCGACGTCGGCGACGTAGATCGCGCGATCGAGCTGTACCGAAAAGTGCTGGCGATCGATCCGACGAATCTGCACGCCGCCGAGTCACTGCAGACGTTGTTCCAGTCGACCGAGCGCTACGCGGACATGTCCCTCGTCTTGCAGCGCAAGGCGGAGATGCTCGTCGACCTCGAGGAGCAGAAAAGCGCGCTCTTCCAGGCCGCCGCCCTCGAAGAAGAAGTGCTCGAGCGCCCAGCGAACGCCGTGGCCGTCTACCGCAAGGTGCTCGAACTCGACCCCGAAGATCTTCGAAGCGTCGACGCGCTCGTGAACCTCTACCTGCACTCCAGGAGCTGGCAGGAACTTCTCGACGTTTACTCGAAGAAGGCGGACCTCGTCGCCGACGCCGACGAGAAGAAGCTCATCTACTACGAGGTCGGCGCAGTGTTCGAGCGCGAGCTCGGCAACGTCCAGAACGCCATCGACACCTATCAGAAGGTGCTCGAGCTCGACCACGACGATCTGACGGCGCTCGGCCGCCTCGACGTGCTCTATCAAACCGCGAAGAACTGGACGGAGCTCCTCACCGTGCTCATGCACGAGGCCGAGCTCACCGCCGACCCGGCGGAGGCGATCAGTTACCAGTACCGCATCGCCGAGCTCTACGAGCTTCACTTGGGCGACGTCGGTCGCGCCGTCGAGCTGTATCGCGAAATCCTGGGCGCCGAAGCCGATCACGCGCCGACGCTCCGTGCCCTCGAGGGCGTGAAGAGCGGCACGATGGAGCCGCTCGCGGCTGCCTCCGTCCTCGAACCGGTCTACGAGGCGATGGGCGAGTGGGAGAAGCTCGTCAGCGTTCTCGAAGTCGAAGTGCGTTTTTCCGATGATCGCTTCGCCAAGGTAGACCTCTTGCATCGCATCGCGTCGCTCTACGAAGAGAGCCTCGCCGATCCGATGAAGGCGTTCGACACGTATGCCCGTGCCGTCTCCGAAGACAGCCAGAACGAGGACTCGCTCGGCGCCTTCGAACGATTGGCGATGACCATCGATCGCTGGCGCGACGTCGCGAAGCTCTACGACCAAGAGCTCGACAAGCTCGAAGATCAGCCCGAGCACCTCGTCGAGCTCGGGCTTCGGGTGGCGCAGGTGTACGAGGTTCAGCTCGAGAGCCTCGACAACGCCGTTGCGCGCTATCGGAGGGTGCTCGACACCGACCCCGAA
>DATBBD010000776.1:0-6743 GCA_036271175.1 Polyangiaceae bacterium
CCGCCGAGACCCCGACGTGCGTCAGCCGTTTCGGAAGCGACGGCGTCTACGACATGGTCGGCAACGTCGACGAATGGGTCGACGACGACCGTCCCGCGTTCGTCGGCGGCTTCTACGCACGTGCAACGAGCAACGGCTGCGAGGCGCGCGTGAGCAACCACGCGCCCGGCTATTACGACTACTCGCTCGGCGCGCGTTGCTGTAAAGACGCGGCGGTCTCTGCGCCGACGGAGTGACCGTTCTGGCGGTCGGCGTGGACGGCGTGACCGCGCGGCCTTGCACCGAGTCAGCATTGGTTTGCTCGCGACGCGCTCTTCGTAGGTCGCTCGCACATGGCTCATGTTGTGCCAACGACCGAACCCAGGGGGTTGCGGGGGACAACGTTCGACGCAGAAAAGCCCAGGATCGAACCTGTGCCGTCCCTGGCACGAGTCCTGCTCAACGGGCGGTCGATGACACACTCCTCGCTTCGCTCCACACGAAGGGGCTCTCATTCGAGCTGGATCGTCGCGGGTGTATTCGCGATGGCGTGCGGCGGCGAAGCCGCACACACCAACGGCGCGCCGGGGGGGACCGGCGGAGCGCAGGCGTGCGCGGTCGGCGCCGGTTCGACGTGCAATGCCGGGGGCGGCAGCGGCGCCGGCGGCGGACCTATCGCGACCGACGGCGGCGCGGGGGGCGACGGCGGCTTCAGCGGCGGACCCGGCGTGACGGGGGGTGTCGGAGGCTGTCCGTTCGACGATCCAGCGTGCGGGATCGGCGGCGATGGCGGCTTCGGCGGTTGCGGCGATTTCGGATGCGGGGGATTCCCGACGACGGGCGGCACTACGGCGACGGGCGGCACTACGGCCTCGGGTGGCACCACGGCGGGGACCGGCGGCGCGCCCAACATCGGTTTCAGCGACGCGGGCAACGGCTGTTCGTACGTCACGTTCCCCACGTCGTGGCCGAACGCCTGCGAGCTCGAAGGCGCGTGTGTGAAGTTGAGCCCGTCGCTGGAGACGTCCGAGGGCGGCGTCCCGCCGATAGTTACGCAACCCGAGGCTGGCCCGCCGACTCAGCAGGGTCTCGAAGCGCCGCTCTGCGATCCGCCGAGCCCGTCGAAAAATTATCTCGTCGCGTTCGACGCTTACAGTTTCGGACCGTCGGCGACGTTCGAGATCACGACGGGCAGGGCCGCGTGCACGGGCGCGACGCTCGAGACGTTCTCGCTCGGCGATTTTCCGTCGGACCTCGCGACGGGGTGGCGCACGTACTGCGTGTCGGTTCCCGGCTCGCGTCTCCAGAGCCGCATCGGCATCCTCGCCGATCAGCCCGGGGCGCAGGACATCGAAAATATCCGCGTCGTTTCGTCGTGCGACTGCATCCGCGACGTGCAGTACCAGACCACTTGCGGGATGCACGGTCACGGCGGCAGCAGCGGCTGCCTCTGAGGGCGCTCGCTATTTCGCGCCGGTTACCGTCGGGCGAGGAACCAGCGGCGGCTTCTTGTTGGGTCCCGTGGGCGCTCTGACGTCGAGGTCTTCGAAGAGGAGCGCCGGCGCGACGACCGAGACGGCGGTGTCGAGACCGCCGTCGCTCTCGGAGACGAAGCTGTAGACGGCCGCGTCGTGGCCCGCGGCGAGGATGTCGCGCAGATCGCGGACCGACAGCGACGCGAGCTCGCCGCCGCGAAGAAGCGTCTGCTTGCCGTCGGGGGTGACCTTGTAGAGGAGCTCGGGCGTCGGAACCATGTCGCCGCTCGATGCGGTCGTGCGCGGTTCGAGCTCGGTGACGACGATGCCGTAGTCGGCGTCCTGTTCGCGCACCGCCTCGAGCAAACGCTCGCGAAGCGCCTTTTTCGACAGGCCGCTTTTCGTCGTCACCACGAGATTGGCCGGCTTGCCGCGCGCCCACCCGACGAGGCCCGAGCGGCCGTGACCATTCGAGTGGTCGATTCCTTGGCGCGGCGCGCGTGACATGAGAAACCCCTTGAGGCGTCCGTCGTCGACGAGCGTGACGCGCTCGGCGGCGATGCCCTCGTCGTCGACCGCGTAGTGCCCGATGAGCGGGGCGCCGTCGAACACGCTGAGCCCGGGATCGTCGACGACGGAAAAGCCGCTCGGCATGACGTGCTTGCCGAGCTTGTGCGAGAGCGCACTCTCGAGCTCGTCGTTGCCTTCCGGCGCCGGCGTGCCGGACAGCGAATCGCCCAGGAGCTCGTACGCGAGCTCGGCCGCGGCGCGGCCTTCGAAGAGCACCGGGCCGCTGTGGTCCTCGGCGATCGGTGCATTCTTGAGCGCGACCAGGTCGCGGGCGACGCGGCGCGCTTCGTCGGTCGCGACGTCTTCGGGCAGTGGCCCGCCATTTTTAGACGCGACGAAGGCGCTGCGCTCGACGGACATGCCGTCGTCCGCTTGCGTCTCGCAGGTGATCTCCAGCGCGGCGAGTCGCGACGGTTCGACGACCAGGCCGCCGTCGCTCGCGACGAATCGTCGCCGGGCCGCGCTTTGGAGCACGTGCACGCTGCTCTTGTCGACGTCGGGGAAGCCGCGGAACACCGCCGAGACGCGGCGGGCGAGATCGGCGGGATCCGGGCCGTCTGGAACTGGTTCGTCCTTGACCGTCAGCGTCGCGGAGCGTTCGTCGGAAAAGCTCGGCACTTCGGTGTGCGGCGTCGCTTCCGATTCCTTCGCCGCGCGCTTTCGTTCCAACGTCTCGACCGCGTCCTTGTACGCGGCATCCGAGGCGAGCCAGAGCGCGCGTCGGAGCGCCGACACGTCGTCGTCGAGCGGCGCGTCGCTCGGCGCGCCTGCCTCGGTGTCGCCTTCGACGTCGCCGTCCGCGGTGACGCCGCTGAAGTTCGAATTGTCGAAGGCGCGGCTCCCGACGCGGAGCTCGGTGCGCACGAAGCGGTCGCGGTCGACCACGTCGGACACCAGCGCGCCGAGCGTCGCCTCGATGTCGCGCACCGTTTCATCGACGACCCAATACCCGACGTAGTAAGGCGCGCCCGCGCTCGGCAAGCGCAGATCCTTCGTGGTCCGCGCGAGCTCGTCCTTCATCGCTTCGAGGATCGGCGCGTCGGGGTTCGGGGTCGACGCGGCGCCGAGGAGTGGAACCGTGCACGCGGCGATCGCGACGAGACGTCGGAGCTTGTTCATGGCTTGCCCCCGGGCGCGGCCGCCGGAGCGGGAAGAAGCGGCGGTCGGTCCTGGCTCTTTTCCTTCCGCGTCACTTCGATCTGGCTCACGAGGATGCTCGGGCTCGTCGCCGAAACGGGCACCCAGCCCGATTCGGCGCCGCACACTCCGTTGAACGTCTCGAAGTCGTTCGCGGCGGCTTCGATGCGCGACAAAGCCGCGAGCGGCGTCCCTTCGAGATCGACGCCGCGCACGAGCTCTTCGTGGCCGTCCGGGTAGACCCGATACACCATGACCGGGAGCACCTTGAACGCCTGCGAGCCGGAGCGCGTCGTGTTGGTGAACCCGCCGGTGATCTCGTGGAACCGGAGCCCGAAGGGGCGATGCTGCGCGACGACGTCGTCGATGAGCCGTTGCTTCAGCGCCGCGGGCGTCGTCGTTCGCGCGGGGTCGACGACGAGGTTCGCCTGACGAGACACCACGCGATGGCCGTGTTCACGACGGCCGTGCCCGTTCGAATGCAGGAAGCCGCGCACCGACGACCGCGACAACAAAAATCCGCGCAAGACCCCATCCTCGACCAAGGTCGCGCGCTGCCCGCCGATGCCCTCGTCGTCGAAGGGGTAGTAACCGTTCAGCGGGACGCCGTTGATGGCGTGGATCGACGGATCGTCGAACACGTCGAGGAACGACGGCATCACCGGTTGGCCGATCTTCCGCGCGAAGGTCTGTCCTTCTTCTTCGTCCTTCTGGCGATGCCCTTCGACGCGATGCCCGAAAATCTCGTGGAAAAAGACCGCCGCGGCGCGTCCGTCGAGGATGGCGGGGCCGGCATAAGGCTCGATGGCCGGCGCTTTCCGGAGCGCCTCGAGATCGACGATGACCCGGTCGACGCGTGCCTTCACGGCTTCGTCGCTCGGGAGCCCGTCCGGCGCGTCGGCGTCGGCGTCGGCGCTCTCGGTGCGTTCGAGCTGCATCCCGTCGTCGGCCGTCGCGCGCGCCGTCACGTCCACGCGCGCGTGCGTGCGTGCGACGTCGAGGCTCGCGCCTTCGGTGCTCGTGAAATACCGCGTCTCGGCCGTCGCCTCGAACGTCACCGAAGAATCGAGGATGTTCGGGTGGTCTCGGAAAGGTATCGACCAACGTCGCGCGCGCGCTTCCCACGCCGCGCGGTCGACGGAGAGGCTCGCCGGTTTTTCGTAAAAGTGCGACGCGGGTTCGGCGGAAAAGTCGTCCGACACGTCTTCTTCGTCGACCAAGACGCGCTTGTTCGCGCGCACGCGGACCAAGTCTTCTTCGGCGCGTCGATACTCGGCGTTGGTCGTCAGCCAGGCCACGCTCCGGACCGCGAGCGGGTCGTCTTCGAGCGGGAGCCATGCCGAGCGCGTGAAGTCGCGCCCGCTCTCGGTTTCGCCGCGGAGCCGGTGCGAATTGTCGAGCTTCGGTGTGCCGACGCGGACGTCCACGTCGAGGCTTCGCCACCGGTCGTCGCTCGAGCTCACGAGCGCGCCGAACGACGCTTCGATGGTCTCCGACTGCTGATCGATCGCTTGATACGAAAGGAAATACGGCGGTTCGCTCGAGTGCTTCTTCAGCTCGTCGAAGTTCCGCGCGAGCTCGGTCTCGAGCACGCCGATGAGGGCGGGCTTGGGCTGCGAACCGTCGGCTGTCGCGCGAACCAGGTCGAGCCGCTTCGGCGCTTGAGGCAGAGCCAGGTCGTCCGCCGCGTTGCCGGCGTGCCGCGGGTCTCTCGCGCAAGCGCACAGGCTCAAAGCGACGAGCGCGGAACGGGCCCTCGCCATCGTCAGGCCGCGCCGCTTTGTCTCATGAGCATCGCGAGCTGGTCGAGCGATGCCCGGAGTCCCTCCTCGACGGCGCGCTCGTTCGGACGCGGCGGACCGAACCGCGACCAGCACAGCGCGACGACCCGCTCTTCCGCGGACCCTGGCGAGGGAAACGTCCGGAACGACAGAACTGAATCGTTCATCTCGCGCCACGTGAGAGCAAGGTCTCGACTCTCGGAGCGGACCAGGACTTTGCCGGTCAGGCGGTTGCCCGCGCGGAGCTCGAGCCGGCACTCGTCGCCCTCGGCGCCGATGCGTTCCGTCCGGCCGAGCCAGGCCCCCAACACTTCGGCTTCGGTGAAGCAAACGTGCGCCAAACTAGAAGTGCCGCGCATCGGGCGAGCGAACCAGGCAGGCCGCCGGACGAGCCCCGGGTGCACGTCGAGCGACGTCGCGAGGAGGGCGAGCGCGAGGCGCCACGACGACCGAAATGCCTCGAATTCGTCCGGCGTGCTCAGGCCTTCGTGGATGAGCGACACTTGGCCGTCGCCGACGGCCAAGGTGACTCGGCTTCCGGCGTCGGCGAGGACGACCCGGTCGTTCGGGACCCAATCGACGACGTCGAGATCGACACGCGCCCCGAGCGCCGGCCACTCGAGTCGGACGCCCCCGCCTGGCGAGAGCGACCCGGTGACCTTGTCCGCGTACCAGGTTTCGAGCCCTTCGGCGGTGGCGCACGCTTTCCAGAGCTCGGCGCGTGTTGCGCCGCAGGGACGGACTAGACGAAGGTCGCCGGTCATCGATAGTCCCTCGGAACCGGCGAAGTCGGTGGAGCAGAGGGGGATCGAACCCCTGACCTCCGCATTGCGAACGCGGCGCTCTCCCAGCTGAGCTACTGCCCCGAGGGCCGGGGGAGACTACCCGTAGCCTTCGTCGTGTCAACACGGAACCGCTCGGGAAAAGCAGACCGAACGACCTATCGGAGGCGGTTGACCGGTAGGGGGGGGTGATTAAGTTGCCGTTCGACTTGGTCCGGATCTGGCCACCGCCGAACGCGGTCGCCGCTCCGGAACGGGGAAAGACGACCTGAGGCCGCTTACGGCTTCTGGACTGGACTGAGCCCGAACAGCGGCTCGTAGGAGAAACGAAACATGGGCAAGATCATCGGCATCGACTTGGGCACGACGAACAGCGTCGTGGCGGTGATGGAAGGTAAGGAACCCAAGGTCATCGTCAACGAGGAGGGATCGCGACTCACGCCTTCCGTCGTTGCTTGGGACGACAAGAACGAAATCCTGGTTGGCACGATCGCGAAGCGCCAGGCAGTGACGAATCCCGAGAACACGGTGTATTCGTCCAAGCGCTTCATCGGACGTCGCTTCGACGAGGTCACGAAAGAGGCCGAGCGCGTTCCCTTCAAAGTGGTGAAGGGCAAGAACGGCGACGCTTGGATCTCGATTCGCGGCAAAGACACGTCGCCCCCCGAGGTGGCGGCGAAGGTGCTTCAGAAGCTGAAGAAGGCGGCCGAAGACTACCTCGGTGAAGAGGTGAAGGAGGCGGTGATCACCGTCCCCGCGTACTTCAACGACGCTCAGCGGCAGGCCACCAAGGACGCCGGTCGCATCGCGGGCCTCGACGTGAAGCGCATCATCAACGAGCCGACCGCGGCGGCGCTCGCGTACGGCCTCGACAAGAAAGAGAACGAGGTCATCGCCGTCTACGACTTCGGCGGCGGCACCTTCGACATCTCGATCCTCGAGGTCGGCGACAACGTCGTCCAGGTCATCTCGACGAACGGCGACACGCACCTCGGCGGCGACGACATCGACATCCTCAT
>DATBBD010000777.1:0-1936 GCA_036271175.1 Polyangiaceae bacterium
TTCGAAGGTTGTGGTGTCTCCATCACGTCGATCACGCCAAGCAAGTGCAACACGCCCAGAAAGGCTCGAAAGTGCCCGGATTAGGCGGCACCTGAGACACCCGGCAGGCTCGTCTGTTGCACGAAATGTGCGCCTCATTCAAGACAAAGGCGCCCGACAGCCGAAAAAAGCCCACTCTTCTTCGCAAGTCTCTTCGGACACGGTGGTAAAAGCCGGCCCACGTGAACGAAGCGCGCACGGTCGGCTTGGCCATCGTGGGGCTCGGCCCCTGGGGCAGAAATCTCCTTCGGGCCTTCTCCTCGGTCGGGCGGGCGCGAATCGTCGCAATCTGCGACGTCGACCGTATCCGGTTGGTCGTGCCGACGGTGAGCGCCGTGGCGCAGCACGCCGATATCGCAGACGTCCTCGCGCGAGAGGACGTCGACGCGGTGGTCCTGGCCACCCCGCCGAGCGAACATGCCTCACAAGCGCTGGCAGCGCTCGCACACGGCAAGCACGTGTTCGTCGAGAAGCCCATGGCGCTCCGCACGCGGGACGCGGTGATGCTCGAGCATGCCGCGGTCGCGTCGCGAAAGAAGTTGATGGTCGGGCACATTCTTCGATATCACCCGGCCTTGCGCTGCGTTCTCGAGCTCCTCGCGAGCGGCGCCCTAGGCAACGTGCGGAGAGTCCACGCGGCGCGGCTCGGCGCGACGTCGCTCGCTGGACATGAGACCGCCTGGTGGTCTCTCGCTCCACACGACATCAGCGCGATGCGAGCGATGATCGGCGCGAGCCCGAACACCATTCGCGCGTTCGAGGATCGGTCGATCGACGGTGGTCAACGCGGCGTTCGCGCGCGCTTGACGTTTCCGCGCGGCGTCAGCGGAACGCTACTGGTCAACGCGGAAGCAACTCGAAAAACTCGCCGGCTCATCGTCGTCGGTGAGCACAAGACGGCCGTGTTCGACGACACCGAGCCGACCGAGAAGGTACGTCTCTTTCGAAGCATCGACGGCGACGAGGACGGCGACGGCTTCTCCTCGCGCACGCCGCTCCAATCGATTCACCCGTCGAACGAAGAACCCCTCGTCGCCGAGGCCCGACATTTCATCTCCGCCATCCTCGACGGGACGCCCATTTTGACCGACGCAGCGGAGGGTCGTGCAGTCGTCGCCGCCCTCGAAGGTGGCATCGCGTCGCTCCGCGGCGGCGGGGTGTCGGTGCCGGTCGCGGCACTCGAGCCCGCTCCGAGGACGACGCTCGCGACGGGCGCGCCGCTCGAGCCGAGCGACTCGTCGCCGAACGGTCTCTGACCCGAGCGCGCGGAGTTCGATATAGCGTGAATCTCGTCGAGCGCTTCGTGAACGGCGTTGCCTGGCGCGCCGCCGGGCAGCTGGGTCGCCAACTCGCAGTCATCGTCATCGGCATCGTGCTCGCGCGCTTGCTGGGGCCCAAGGAATACGGCCTCGTGACTATGGCAACAGTGGTGGTCGGGTTCGCGAGCCTGTTCGACGACTTCGGCGTCGCGACCGCCCTCATTCGCGTCCAGGAAACGAACGACGTTCAACGCTCGAGCGTCCTCTGGTTCGGGCTCGCACTGGGAAGCACGCTCGGGTTGCTCACGGCGTTCTCGGGGATCCCGATCGCGCATTTCTACCGCGAGCCGGCTCTCGTGAAGATCACCGCGGTGCTCGCACTCCGGTTTCCCCTCTCGGCGCTGTCCATCGTCCCGAGCGCGGAGCTCCAGCGCAATCTCGAGTTCCGTACGCTCGCGCGCATCGACTTCACCTCGGTCGTGGTGGGCGGGCTTTGCGGCCTCGCCCTCGCCCTGGTCGGCGCGGGAGCGTGGGCCCTCGTCGCGCAGGACCTTTGCGGCGCTACCGTCGGCGTCGTGCAGCTCTGGTTCGGCGTTCGTTGGCGCCCGAGCTTCATGTTTCGTCGAGAATCCCTTCGG
>DATBBD010000778.1:0-4106 GCA_036271175.1 Polyangiaceae bacterium
CCGCGACATCGTCGACCGCGTGGGAACCGCCCGGGCTCGGGGAGAACGCGTCGACCGCGCCGATTGAGCGGCGGCTCAGCGTCGATCAGCGGCTCGAGGGTGCCCTAAACCCCTGAAAAATAGCTCGATTCGCGTCTTTACGTAAAAGAGGCGGCCCGGGCGGCTTGCGAAGGCGGGGTTCGAGCGGTAGGGTCCGCCTCCGTTTTTCGTCGAAAGAAGCACTCATGGCACGCGTTACCGTCGAAGATTGCCTGGACCACGAAGAGAATCGCTTCGCCCTGGTCGTTCTCGCCGCCGGCCGAACCCGGCAGCTGATGAAGGGTGTTCCCGCCCTCGTGCGCGCGGACAACAAGTCCGCCGTCGTGGCGCTGCGTGAGATCGCCGCCGGCCGCGTCCGATTCCATCGCGACAGCCAAGAAGTCGTCCAGGAATGGCTGGACGAGATCGACGTCAACAAGACCTGAAGTCGACGTTCTGGGCCGAGTGAAGAAACCGACGGCGAGCGAACCCGCGGTTCGCGTCGCTCCGAAAAAAGCGGCTGTGTCGCCGAAGCGAGCCACGGTGCTCGACTTCGGCCGCGCCGGGGACGCGGGCGCGACGTCGCATTACGACGACGCCGCGTACTACGACCAGGCTTACCGCTCGCGTCGCGATGACGTCGCGTACTGCGTGCGGCTCGGACGTCTGCTCGGCGGACCGGTACTCGAATACGGCATCGGCACCGGTCGCATCGCACTACCGCTCGCTCGCGCCGGCATCGACGTCGTCGGAATCGACTCGGCGAAGGAAATGCTCGCGGGGCTCGAACGCCGTCTCGGGGGCGAGCCCGACGCCGTTCGCCGGCGCATCTCGCACCGACTCGGCGACATGCGCGAGGTGCGTCTCCGACGACGCTTTCCGGTCGTGATCGCGCCATTCAACGTCGTCCAACATCTCTACGAGCGCACCGACGTCGAGGCGTTTCTCGCGCGCGTCCACGAGCACCTCGCGCCGTCCGGGCGCTTCGTATTCGACGTGCTCGTGCCGCACGCGCGCGATCTCGGGGCCGACCCGGCGAAGCGCTACGGCGCGCCGCGGTTTCGTCACCCGACGGCGGGCGGCCTGGTTCGGTACGGCGAGCGCTTCGACTACGACGCCATCCGGCAGGTGCTCCTGGTGACGATGGAATTCGAACCGCTCGACGGCCAGCGCGGGTTCGCCGTCCCGCTCACGCACCGGCAATTCTTCCCGCGCGAGCTCGAGGCGTTGCTCCACTACAACGGCTTTGGCGACCTGGTGATCACGGCCGATTTCACCGACGGAGCGCCGGAGCTCGACGCCGAATCCCTGGTCTTCAATTGCCGGGCGGTCCCCCCGCGACGCGAGCGGGGCACGCGGCCACCCGGACGGCGCGTCCGCTGAACGAGCCCTGCCCGGTCGACGTGGCGTCCGGCCGCGCCAATGTCTAGATTCCCAGGTCAGAACCTCATGGCAGTCGACTACTACAAGGAGCTCGGCGTCTCTCGAACCGCTACCGCGGAGGAGATGAAGAAGGCGTATCGCAAGCTCGCCGCCAAGCTTCACCCCGACAAGAACCCAGGCGACGCGGCGATCGAAAGCCGCTTCAAGACGGTGAATCGGGCTTATCAGGTTCTTTCCGACAAGAAGAAACGCGCTCTTTACGATGAGTTCGGCGAGGCCGGATTGAGCGAGGGATTCAACGAAGAAGCGACGCGGGCTTACAAACGAGCCGGGTCGCGTCAGCGCGTCGCGGTCGACAGCGAAGGCGGGTCGTTCAACGTGGATGACCTGTTCGGCAACGCCGGCGCGGGCGGCATCGGCGACCTCATGGGCGATTTATTTGGCGCCCGGGGCGGCGGTCGGCGTCGCGGACCGCAACGCGGTTCGGACATCGGCGGGGAAGTGCTGATCGGCTTCGTGGAAGCCGTGCGCGGCACCACGGTGCAGATGGTGGTGCAGCCCAACACCGATCCGGTCTCGGTGCGCATTCCAGCCGGCGCGACCGACGGCGATCGCGTCCGCGTCGCGGGTCACGGCGCGCCGGGCACTCCGCCCGGCGATCTCGTGCTCACCATCCAGGTGCGCCCGCACGAGTACTTCACGCGCGACGGTCTCGATCTGTATCTCGATCTGCCGATCAACGTGGGCGAGGCGTACAGCGGCGCGAAGGTGAAAGTGCCGACGCCCGAGGGCGACGTGTCGCTCAAGGTGCCGCGCTACGCGCAGAGCGGCCAGACCGCGCGGCTCAAGGGCCGCGGCGTGAAGCGCAAAGACAAGCAGGGCGATCTATTCGTCAAATTCTTGATTCGCGTTCCCGCCGAAGAGTCGGCGGAGCTCGACGCCGCGGTGAAAATCATCGCGGACGCGACGAGCGGCGATTTGCGGAACGGAATTACGTTCTGACGACGTTCACCGGAGCCGACCGCATCGACGCGGGCTCGGAGCGGACATTCCCGGATTCGTCGTAGCGCGCGAGCTCCTCGCCGACGCGCCGCAGGTACACCTGCTTTTCGTGGAACGGCAGAAAGCTCGACTTGAACCCCGAGAGCACGATGTTCTTCACGTCGGAGAACGGCACGCCGAGCTGCGAATGCACGAGCCAGAGCTCCTTCGAGACGCTGGTGTCGGTAATGAGCCGGTTGTCCGTGTTGATCGTCACGCGAACGCCGAGGTCGAAATAGAGCTTCAGGGGATGCGCGGCGAGGTTTCGGACGGCGCCGGTCTGCACGTTGCTCGACGGGCAGCACTCGAGCGGAATGCGGTGGTCGTTGACGTAGCGGAGCAGATCGCCGTTTTCGACGAGCCGGCACCCGTGCCCGATGCGGTGCGCGCCGCAAGCGTGGATCGCCTGCGCGATCGACGACGGACCGTACGCCTCGCCGGCGTGAATGGTGCAATTGATGTTGTTGTCGCGGACGAGCTGGAAGGCGTCGCGGTGATCTTTCGCCGGGTTGTCGGCTTCGGCGCCCGCAAGGTCGAACCCGACCACGCCGCGGTTTTTGTATGCGACGGCGAGCTCCGCCATCTTGTACGAGTGCTCGGGCGAGATGTTGCGGATGCCGCACAGGATGACGTTGCTGCGAATCGCGTACGTCTTCGCCGCACGATCGAGCCCCTCGAGCACGGCTTCGACCACGGCGGTGAGCTTCAGGCCGCGCGCCGTGTGCAGCATCGGCGAGTACCGCACTTCCATGTAGCGGACGTTCTCGAGGTGCGCGTCTTCGGCGAGCTCGAACGCGATGCGCTCGAGCGACTCGGCCGTCTGCATCACCTCGAGCGTGATCGCGAACCCCTTCAAGTACTCGACGAGGGAGCCGAAGTGGCGGCCCGAGCCGATCGCTTTGCGGAGTCCTTCGACGTCGGTCGCCGGCAAAGCGATGCCGTCGCGCTCGGCGAGGTCGAGAATGGTTTCGAGGCGGAGCGAGCCGTCGAGGTGGACGTGCAGATCCGCCTTCGGCAGCTCGTGAAACACCTCGAACGGGACGCGGCCAGGGAGGCCACTCTTGTCGTTTCCGTTAACCGGTTGTTCCATGCTGGAGCGTAGCACGACGCGTTCGTCCGAGCCACGCGACGGCGCCGAGGACGGCGACGGCGAACGCCAGATAAATAGGTCCGGGAATGCTCGCGCCGGTCTCGTCCTTCGCCGCGCGATCGAACGCGTCGCGGATCGCGGCTTCGGACACCGCGCCGAGCAGGCGCTTGTCGCCGACGTACGTCGTGGGCAACCCTTCGAAGCCCGCCGCGTCGAGGAGCGCCGTGTCCGCCGCGATGCGGGCGTCGGGTTCTTTGGACGCGAGACAGGCGTCGAACTTTGCCGGGTTCACGCCGACGCCGACCGCGGCGCGCCGGATCGAGGACGGCGTGAGATCGAGCGTGACCAGCCGATTGGCCAGCTCTTCGCCCTTGCCCTGCGCTTCGGCGCAAACGTCCGCGCGCGCCGCCGGTACGGCGTCGCCGTGCATGGGAAGCGGCACTTGCTTCCTCATGAAGTTCACGCGATCGGCCGGGTAGTCTTCGCGGACTCGCAGCAGAACCGGATGGAGCGCGCGGCAATACGGACACTCGAAGTCGGCGAATTCGACGACGTTGATTTTGCCGGGCACGTA
>DATBBD010000779.1:0-7362 GCA_036271175.1 Polyangiaceae bacterium
ACGAAGCGCGTTTCGGGGGTGAACTCCTCAATTCGAGTGCGCCATCGAAACGGAATGCCGAAGAGGTGCAGGCGGTAGTCGATGAGGGCGCCCGCCTTCATTTCGATGGGCGACGGCGTCAGGATCTCGAACCCCAACGACGAAGGCGTCAACCGTTGGAGGTTCGCCGCGTCGGCGAAGAAGGAAAAGATCTCGCTGCGGGTGCGAGGCAAGAACTGACTTCGTTCGAGAACACTCGGCTTCGCAGTCATCGATCGCTCGCGCGCCAACATGGGGCCCGACCGAGTCCGCGTCGAGGGCTACCGGCGCTTCAACGCTTCACGAACCTTCCGGGCGAGCGCCTCGGGCATGAACGGCTTTTGGAGGAAATGCACGCCCGTCGGGATACCGCCCTGTCGGAAGACCGTATTGTCCGTGTATCCGGACGTATAGAGGATCTTTAGCTCGGGCCTCAGCGTCGAAATGCGCTCCGCCAGATCACGCCCGCTCATGCCGGGCATGACCACGTCGGTGATCAACAGATCGAAGACGATGCCGTCTTGGCAAATGTCGAGGGCGCGCTGCGGGCCGTCGGCTTCGACGACTTCGTACCCGTAGCGTTTGAGCACCGCAGCCACCGCGCGACGGACCGTCACTTCGTCTTCGACCAAGAGCACGCGCTCGTTGCCGCGAAGGTCGGTGCTCTTGGGAATGCTCGACGGCCCGGACACCATCTCGTCGGTTCGCGGGAGATAGATCTTGAACGTCGTTCCCTTGCCGGCCTCGCTGTAGAGCCAGATCGTGCCGCCGCTCTGGCGGATGATCCCGAACACCGTCGAGAGCCCGAGTCCGGTGCCCCGCCCGACTTCCTTCGTGGTGAAGAAGGGTTCGAACACGCGCAGCTGGACTTCCGGAGTCATGCCCACGCCGTCGTCGGTGATGGCGAGCATGACGTGCGGGCCCGGAGTGACGTCGGGGTGCTCGGCTGCGTAGGCCGCGTCCAGCTCGACGTTGGCCGTCTCGAGGGTCAGCGTTCCACCGCCGGGCATTGCGTCCCGCGCATTGACGACCAGGTTCAATATCACCTGCTCGATCTGGCCCGGGTCCACTTTGATTCTCCCGAGATCGGGTGACCGCGCCGTCACGAGAGTGATGTCCTCGCCGATGACCCGCCGGAGCATGCGTTCGACCGAGGTCACGGTTTGATTGAGGTCGAGCACCCGCGGGGAAAGAACCAGCTGACGGCTGAAGGCGAGCAATTGCCGAGTGAGCTCGCCCGAGCGCATCGCGGCGCGGTGGATCTCGTCGAGCTTCTCCCGATCGGGATTTCCTTCCGCGCAATCGGCGAGCAAGAGCCCGCTGTATCCGGCGATGACCGCGAGCATGTTGTTGAAGTCGTGCGCCACTCCGGCGGCGAGCCGTCCGATCGCTTCCATCTTCTGCGACTGGAGCAGCATCCGTTCCGACAACGCGAGGCGCTCTTCGACGACCCGTCGTTGCCGCCGCTGTGCGGCTTCTTCCAGCTCGCGCTCTACCGTGGGAACGAGTCGAATGAGCGCGTCCTTGAGGACGTAGTCGCGCGCGCCGGCGCGCACCGCCGCTACCGCGAGCTCTTCCCCGACCGTGCCCGAGACGATGACGAACGGCGTCTCCGGCCGACGCCGCCGCGCGAGCTCGAGTGCTTCCGGTCCGCTGAACCCCGGCATGCAATAGTCGGAGAGGATGAGTTCCCAATCCGCTTTGTCGAGCGCGACGTTCATTGCCTCGGCGGTTTGCACGCGTTCCCACGTCGGCGCGTAACCGCCTTGTATCAACGCGCGCAGAACCAAGGACATGTCGTCCTCTGAATCTTCGACGATCAGAACGCGAAGCGCCTTGCCTCGCGTGAGCACGCGCGCGGCCGACGCTTGCCGCGCTCTCTGCCCGATGTCGGCCGCTTCTCCCCGAGCTTGGTGCTCTGCCATCCCTTGCACGACAAGATAGCCGCGACTTCGTATCTTCGGAATGTAGGTGCTCTTCGCACTGCGAAGAATGCGAGTTCGCATTTTCGAAAACTGACGAGGTTCGACATGTGCGAATCGCAACGTCGTTCGAGCGATGGGATCGCGTTGCTCTCGTTCGTATAAATAAATTCCGACGCTCGCGACGTGAGGTGCGAAGTGATCCGCCGCGAGTGACGCAGCATCACGGTGCGCGCGCGCAACCCTGTTGCGAAACGCAACTCATCTGAATCGTTCCGGTGTTGCGAAATGCAACTTTTGCTTCGCGTTGTCAGGTGATGCTGCAGAGAAGTGCGCGGATCGGTCCGAGTCGGACACCGCTGCCCTATCGAGCGCGAACGTCGCCTCCGCGTTTTGGCGCAGCACAATGGCCAGCGCGCGTCCCTGGCGGAATCCGCCGATGACTCGGCACTCGCCGAATTTGCGGGCAGTTTCCGCGGGACTCAGCGAGCGGGCTCATCGCCGTGGTCATTCTTGCGCCCTGCGTCCGCGCCATCGTCGGGTCCGCCGGGACCCTTGCCACGATGATGCTCGGCGGCGTCTGCCTCGGCGCGCTCATCGTCATCCTTTCCAGCGTCACGATTCCCGTGATGCTCGTGCAAGTCGTCGCCTGCGGCGGCATCGCGCCCGCGGTGATGCTCGTCGAGGTCGCCGGCATCGTCGTGGTCAGCGCGGTCCTCTCCGCGGCCATCATTGTCGTCGCCGCGATCGCGATCGTCGTCACGAGCGACTCCTCCGTCGTCGTCCGTATGGGCACGCTCGCCCTTCAGCGACTCGTCTCCCGAGCTCGCATTCACCGGTGACGGCGAACCACTTCCCGAACAACCAAGGAGCGCTGCGGCAGTGAAGGCCGCCACGGCAACCTGAGTGCAAAGACGGATAGAGCGCATGTCGATACCTCCGTTTCGAAATCGCGAGCGGCATGTCCGGGCACACCTTCGCCTTTGCGACGTGACGTCCGCTTTTCCGGACGCACGTCGCGCCTCCGAGCCACGTTCTCGGCGGCTTCGGGAAGGTAAGTGTCTCGGCTCGGCGCGGTCAGGCACCGGATCTCCGACATTTCCTTCAGTCGCCGTCGGTCGCTGTTCTTCCTCCTCTTTTCGCCTGGTTCGCGACGGGCGCCGAGTCGGGGTTCATTCCCCCCTTGACTCCTCAAAGGGCCGCGCAATGGTAGCGCGACAACGAGCCATGTCCGCGGGACCTATCGGAGAAACGCCTGACGATGACGGTGCGAAACGGTTCTCGGCCGACGAGGTCGCGCGCTTTCGGCGTGCCGTTCTGGAGGACGGCTACGTCGTTCTCGAGAACGTCGTCTCGAAAGAGAAGCTTTCGACGTTGTCCACTCGCATGCTTCGGGCGTTCGAGAGCGCGAAGCAGTCGATGTTTTCGGGCGGCGGCGCCCTGAGCGGGCACCTGAACAGCTCGCCGGGTGAGGAGGCGCGGTTCGTCTTCGACACCCTCGAGCAGCGCGGGGTCATCGCGTTGGTTCGGGAGCTCTTCCCGAGCGCGACTCGGCTTCCGAACATCGGATGCAACTTCAACCTCCCGGGCAGCGTCGCGCAGCATTACCACTCGGACAGCGCCTTCAAGGAGGCGTTCGTCATCGTGAACATTGCCGTGGTCGACACCGATCTCGTGAACGGCGCGATCGATTTGCTCCCCGGAACCCAGAAGAAGTTTTACAAATTCTGGCGCTACGCCCTCGAACGCGCTTACCGGCGCACGACCCGCGTTCCCATGAAGCAGGGCGACGTGCTCATTCGCGTGTCGACCCTCTGGCACCGCGGGATGCCGAACAAAAGCGTCACGCCGCGCCCGATGGTCGCATTCACTTGGGAGCACGGCGGCAGTAACCTCGACGATCCGTTCCAAGCCGACGACGGCAAGATCGTCTTCAAGCCGAATTGGTACCGCCCGACGCGCCTCGGACGGCTGCGTGAACGGACGTTCATCGCCGCGCCCATCAGCTATTCGGCATATCGCTTCGCCCGCTCGCTGGTCGGCAACAAGGGCTTCGAGAGCTACTGAGCGCGGCCATCCGGCAGCGACCTCGTTCGAGGGACGCTTACTTCTACGCGTCGACGACTGCGAACCCCAGCGCAATGGCTCTCTCCACGAGCCGGTCGTAATCCGGATCCAACTCCGCCACGCGCCACGCGCCACGGCGCTGCATGTCGGCCAGCGTTTCGCGGGCGCCGGTCTCGAACGCAATCGTCGCACGGAACTCCGGGACGCCCGCCTTTGCCTTCGCCGACGAGTACGCGCCGTGAAATCGAGACGTGTCGCGTAGAAACGTGAACCGCTCCGGTCGTTCGTCGAAGAGCCATCGGGTCGGAACGAACACGACGCGAGCCGTGCGATCGAGCGCGCGAGCCGCTTCGCGGTAATAGTCGCGCCAGGTGAAGACGCGGTCGAGAGTCGTGTTGTACGCCTCGCCGTACGTCTTCGGGTTCAACGCGGCGTACGCGAAGGCTTTGCCGCAGTCGTCACGATGCGTCGCTTGCCAGAGTCCGAGCCCGTCGCCCGCACACAGAACGGGTAATCGCCGAGCGACCCGATCCCACGCCGTGCCGTCGAGCTCGAGCTGATCGACGAGGGCGCCGCCCGGGCCATAGGTTTGACTCGGTCGCACGATCGTCGATGCGAAGTCACCGCGCGCGGCCGCGCGCTCGAAGACGCGTTCCGCCTCCAACTTGTTCCGGCCGTAGCGCGTCACGGGTTCGAGCGGGCAAGTCTCGTCGACGAGGACCCCGGGCGGCGTCTCGACGCCGTACACGCACACGGTCGAACAGAACTGCACTTGCGCGCATCGGCCCGCGAACGCTCGCGTCGTGCTCTCCGCATCCGAAGGCGTGAAGCAAACCAGGTCGATGACCACGTCGTAGCGAGACGTCTCGAACGTCTGCTCGAACGCCCTCGCGTCGGAGCGATCGCCCACCAGGTGATGTACGCAAGCGGGGAGGGGGCTTCCGCGCTTGTTGCGATCGTAGGTCGTGACGTCCGCGTCGCGCGCGCGCAGATGCTTCACCACGCCGCTGCCGATCACCCCCGTGCCGCCGATGACGAGCGCCTTCATTTTCGTTCCTAGGCTTCCGAAGCGGGAGCGGGCTCGCGCCACACGCCCAAAACGTACCACGGCGACCGAAATCGACGGCCGCGCCGTCCCCGGTGAAGCCGAAATCGGCCGGCGCGGCGACGTTTCGCGCTTCGGATTGATCCGCTGAGCGGAGCGCGCTCAAAGTCGGTATCTCGAATCGACCCGACGCGGTTCCCTGCCGATGAAGACTCTGGACGAAGCCCGCAAAGCGATGGCGCAAGCGTTGTCGCGGGCGTACGGCGTGAGCGTCTGGCCCGTCGAAATCGACACGACGCGAACGGGGGAAGACGCGCGGCGTTTCATCGCCAAGACTGCGGGACGTCCCCACAAGGATCTCAGCGTCTTCGAAGTCGGCGGTCTGGCGATCGCGCGCGCCGATCGAATGTCGGCGGACGAGGCGCTCGCGTCGACCCTCGCCGACTTGATGGACGGGGGCGTCAGCCTCGACCGGCAAGCAGCGGCGTTTCGCGGACTCGGCGAGCTCGTTGAACGTCACCGGAGGACGCGCGCGCGCGCGAACCCCTTGCCGAGCGACTTGATGGCCAAGGCTCGCGCGCAGGCCCCGAGCGTCATTCGTCGAGGCGGCGGTTCGGCGGTGCGCGTCGAGGCCAAGCCGCCCCCGCCACCATTGACGCCGCCCGTGGTGGCGCGCGCGCCGCTACCGGCGCGTGCTCCCGTCAAATCGGTTTCGCGTTCCGCGTCCTCCACCGCGCGGACGGCCGTCGTGGTTCGTCGCGACGTGGGCCCCAAGGTCGCTCGCGTCGAATCGGGCTCACGCGTCACCTACCGACGCCTCGACGACGATTCCGAGCATCGCGTGCAGATCGGCGCCGCGTCCGCGCCGCCCGGTGTTCGCGCGATCCCCGTCGGGAGCCCGCTCGCGCGCGCGCTCCTCGGTGCGACCACCGGCACGGTCGTTTCGGCGACGATCGGCGGCGAGGCCGTCGAGCTCGAAGTGCTCACTCTCGAGTGATCGAACGAGCGCAGCCGCACCGAGACGCGGGCGCGGAAACGTCGCCGCCGCGTCTCGCGCCGTAAAACGACGTGTTCGGTGTCGGCGCTGTTGGCCGGCGAACCGGTGGGCGAGTCGCATTCGTGAGCGCCGTGCACCATATCGAGAGCAACGCAGCGTCGAGGGCGCGCGCGCATTCGAACGCGTCCGATCGCGAGCATCGTTACTTGGTTTCTCTCGTTGGAATATGTGCATGCATGAAGAGGCAATTGGTCACGCATAGCCACGTAGTTACTTAGTGTCATTGATTGGTGTGAGTGAGTGAACCTCACGAAGTGTCCTGATTCATGCTGAGTGAGGGATGTCGAATCGCGGGTCCCTCTTACGGCGCGGCGATCGTGAGAATGGCCGGTACTCGCATGTGAGATCCCTCGATGGAATGCCTGTGTCGGAGGCTGGCATGGTGCCTGGACTCGTCCCGAGTAACACAGCTTCGTAGCTAGGTTACTCACTTGAAATCGCACGCTTTTTTGACGTTCACTCCTTGTCGAATGCGGTTTCGAAGTGCTACCGATCTGTACGTGTGGCGCCGGGGTTGCCCCGCTGCTCATAGGCGTCGATGTCGACGGGGTCGAACGCCCAAGTGACGAGTGCTGTCTGTCGCGAGGTCAACCATCATGGCTCTCAAAACTCCTTCAGTGTTGCTCCTGGCAATTCCACTTTCGGCGTTCTCCATCGCTTGCGGGGGCGGCGATAACAACACCGGCGCGCAAACAGGCGCGAATACCGGCATTGCAGCTGGCCACGCGGACGCCTGCAAGACGCCCATTCACTCCGGGTACCCCGGCGACGATCTCTGCATCGATCCGCCTGCGGCAGCGGAAGGGTTTCAGCTCCACTTCGGTCCGGCCGACTACGACGATCCGGACGAGGTCGCGAAGTACGTGCTCGCGCCGGGCGCCGAAGCGGTGAAGTGCGTCTACCTGCACACGCCGAACACCGAGCTCAAGTACTACGACGAGTATCACAGCCGCATGCGCAGCGGGACGCACCACATGATCTTGTGGGCCCCGACGGCCGACAACCACGACAAGGTGACGCCGCCCGCGGATGGGACGCTCACGGATTCGTGCCGCGACCTGACCTACACCTTCGCTCTCGGCGCGCAGGCCGCGCTCGGAGCGGGCGGAGGCGTCCTCGACGTTCCGCTCCCCGGGAAGAACGCGGTCGCGCCGGAGAACGAGGGCCTCGCCTATCAAGAGCTCCCTACGACCTCGGTCGCCATGGAGACCCACTACATCAACACCACGCCGAACCCGATCTTGCGCGAGGTG
>DATBBD010000780.1:0-11696 GCA_036271175.1 Polyangiaceae bacterium
CGCGGTTCGACCGCATCTGGTCCGGACGCGAGTGCGGCAGCTGTCGCCTCCGCGCGCTGTGTCCGGCTCCGCTCGACGGCGAGAAAGCAAAGAAGGCAGGAAACGGGAATGAGCGAAGAACCCAAACCCGAGCCGGTATACGTCATCGAGTCGATTCCGGTCGGCGGGGAGAACGAAGTCACCGCTGAAGAAGTGCGGATGGAAGGCATTCCGACGCCGCACCATCTGCGCATTTTCTCCGAGCTCGCCCGCGGCGGCATGGGGCGGATCCATCCGGCGACCGATCGCAATCTGCTCCGTCACGTCGCGCTGAAGCGACTCGATCGCGAGCTCGCGGCCGAACAATTTTATCGCGACGGCTTCATCGCCGAGGCGCAGATCACCGGCCAGCTCGAGCATCCGAACATCGTCCCGGTCCACGAGCTCTCGGTGGACGATCGCGGCGTGCCGTACTTCACGATGAAGCTCGTGCAAGGCGCGTCGTTCGACCGATGGCTCAAAGATCCCGCGAGACCGCTCGGTTCGACGGACCGGCTCCAGGAAGGGCTCGAAATTTTCATCAAGATTTGCGACGCGGTCGCCTACGCGCACCATCGCGGCGTGATCCACCGCGACCTCAAGCCCGAGAACGTGATGGTCGCCGGTTTTGGTCAGGTTTACTTGATGGATTGGGGCCTGGCGCGGCTGACGAAGACGCGGCCCGCGTCGGGAACCGACTCGCAGATGGAAGCGCCCGGCGCGGTCGGCACGCCGAGTTACATGGCCCCCGAGCAAGCGCGCGGCAATCCCAAAGAGATGGACGAGCGCTCCGACGTGTTCGGACTCGGCGCAGTGCTGTACGAAATCGTCAGCGGCAAAACCCCTTACGGACAGTACGACGACCCCGAAAAGACGATGCGGCAAGCGCGCCGCGGCGCGATCGTGCCCATCGATGTCGCCACGGCGAACGTCGCCGTCGCGAAACGACTCCGCGACATCGTCGCGAAGGCCACGGCGCCCAAACCGGAACACCGCTACGCGAGCGTCGTCGAGTTGCAGCGCGACGTCGTATCGTTCTTACGCGGCGGCCTGCATTTGCCGCGCAAACAGTTTTTGCCCGGCCAGGTGATCATCCAAGAAGGTGCGCGCGGAGACGCCGCGTACATGATCGCCAGCGGAAAGTGCCGCGCGTATCGGACCGTCGACGACGGGCAGGAGACGCTCACCGTGATGCGGGCGGGAGACGTCTTCGGCGAGATGGCCCTCCTGCTCGACGAACCGCGCGCCGCGACCGTCGAGGCGATCGACGAAGTGACGGTCCTCGTTCTCGATAAGAGCACGATGGCCGACGCGCTGGGCGTCGATGGCTGGACGGGCGCGCTCGTGCATGCGCTCGCGCAACGGTTCCGCAATCTCGAGCATCAAGTGCGCGAGTCGGGAATGCGAAGGGGGTAATCGCGGAGCGCGCGCTCGGCGCGAACGCGGTTCAGCGCGTCCAGTCTTCGCTCATCGAAAAGAGCCGTTCGCCGAGCGCCTCGTCGAGCGCGGCTTTCCCCGGCGTGACGGCCTTCGACTTGTCGTAGTAGAGCCCCGACTCGTTCGCGGTTTCCGGCGACGTCGCGCAGTAGAGCGACGTCCGCGCGCCGTCTTCGACGGGCAGCATGAACAGCTTGATGAGCGAGCGAAACGGCCACGGCACCGAGCGCCACACGTCGGTGGCGACCACGCCGGGGTGCAGCGAGTAGGTCGTCACGCCGGTCCCCGCAAGCCGGCGCCCGAGCGCGGCGCTGAAGAGGACGTTCGCGAGCTTGGCGACGCCATATTCCGGCAGCCCGGTGCTCGACGCGGTCGTGCGACGAACGGCGTCGAAGTCGATGCCGGGAGCGCGGTAGTGGGCCTTGCTCGCGACGCTGACGATTCGCGCCGGGGCGGAGCGCCGGATCGTGTCGAGAAGGAGCTGGGTGAGCAAGAAGTGGCCAATGTGGTTGACGCCGAAGGCCAGTTCGAAACCCGACTCGGTCATGCCGCGGGCACCGGCGAGCCCGGCGTTGTTGACGAGCAAATGGAGCGGCAGGCCGCGCGCGAGAAACTCCGCCGCGCACGCGCGAACCGAGCCGAGATCGGCGAGATTCAGCCCGAGGAGCTCGACCTTGCCGGCGCCCGGCCCGATCTCTCGGGCGATTCTCTCGAGAGCCGGGAGCGCGCGCTCCCGAGAGCGACACGCGATGAACACCGTGGCGCCCTGCTTGCAGAGTTCGCGCGCCGTGACGAGCCCGATGCCGGTGTTCGCCCCCGTGACGAGGGCCACTTTACCGAGAAGTGGCGTCTCTCCGTCGCGGCCATCACGCGTCATGCCGAGACTATAGACCGACGCTTACACTGGTGGCAGTCTCCGCGTAGCGGTCAGTAGAAAGGCGGCGCGTGTCTCTCTCGAACTGGAAAGCTTTTGCAGCAGCTCTGCTGACTCCGCGGTTCTTGGTCAGCCCGAGCCCGGCGGCGTACTACGATTTTCTCGGCGACGACGTCATCGAGGGCAAGCACGGGGGGTTTCGAGATCCGAACAAACCCTTGTGGCTGAACCTCGGTTACTGGAAGGACGCTCGGACGTATCCGAAAGCCGCCGAAGCGATGGCAACCAAGCTCGCCGACGCGGCGAAGCTCGGCGCCGGCGACGAGCTGCTCGACGTCGGGTTCGGCTTCGGCGAACAAGACCTGTTTTGGCTCGAGCACTACTCGCCGAAGCGGATCGTCGGACTCAACATCACGCCGAAGCAAGTCGAGCGCGCTCAGGCGCGAATGAAGGAACGCGGCGTCGACGATCGCATCGATCTGAGGTTTGGATCGGCGACCGAGGTCCCGTTTCCCGACGGATCGTTCGATCGCGTGACGGCGCTCGAGTGCGCGCACCATTTCGACACACGCGAAGACTTCTTTCGAGAAGCATTCCGCGTGCTTCGACCGGGTGGTCGGATCGCAACGGCGGACGGCGCACGGTATCCGGGATCGGGCCCACTCACGCTCGTGAACAAGATGGCGCTCCGTCGATGGAGCGTCCCGCTCGCGAACATGTACGACCGCGAAGAGTACAAGAAGCGCCTCGAAGCGGCGGGATTCGTGAACCCCACCGCCGAATCGATTCGCAGCTACGTATTTCCTGGAATCGGGAAATATCACCTGCTTCGAAACAGCGGAATGTCGATGGCGGACGCGACGATCGAGCTGAGCCAAGGGGAGATCGACAGCGTGCTCGGCCTCGACCTGTGGGAAACCATCGGCCTCACCGACTACGTCATTTTCTCGGCCGAGAAACCGAGCTGAGTCGCCCGCCGTACCCCCTGCATGCATCCGTCGCCCCAGTCACAGCGGCGGGCAGGTGCACTCGGAGCCCGGTTCGCGGCGCTCGTCGTGTCTCTGTCCGTGTTCGGGTTCGCCGCCGTCGCGAGCGCGAAGGACTTTCGGGTCAAAAAAGAGTGGACCTTCCCGGTGCACGCCGAAGGGCTCGTCGCCGCATCCGTCGATTTCGCCGATTCATGTCAAAAGGGGTGCCGTCATCCCGCGCCCCATCTGGCAAAAGCCGAAATCATCGCGAAGGATCGCACGCCGAACAGCTTCTACGTCTGGATGTTCATCGAGGACGTCAAGAACTCGAAGTGGTTCAGCCAAGTGACGATCCGCCGAAGCGCGCACGGCGCCCACGTCGAGCTCGTCATGGTTCCCGACAAGCTGGGCGCGGAGCTCGCGAAAGCGAGCGGGCTCCCGAGTGAGCCCGCATTCGACGATTGCCGAACGAGCTACGATTTCGAGGAAGTGTCCGATGGCGGCACCTTCTCGAAGACCCTAGTGACCTATTCGACGTCGGTCGCGCTCTCCGGCCTGAACGCGTTCTTCGGTGGCGGCGTCGCACAATCGCGCCTCGAAGAGACGTCGCGCGCCATCTATCAAGATTTATTGTCGGTGCGACCTTGAGGCGCTTTTAGGGACGACGTTTCAGGAGGCCTTCGAAGGCCGCCATGAGGTCGATGGGGAGCGGGAACACGATGGTCGTGTTTTGTTCGACGCCGATTTCGACCAACGTCTGCAAATAGCGGAGCTGAATCGCCGACGGGGTTTGCTCGAGGATCTGCGCGGCTTCGTGCAGCTTCTGCGCGGCCTGCTGCTCGCCTTCCGCCGCGATGATCTTGGCGCGTCGTTCGCGCTCGGCCTCGGCTTGTTTCGCCATCGCGCGGCGCATCTCTTCGGGCAGCTCGATATCCTTGATCTCGACGGCCGAGACCTTCACGCCCCAGGCCTCGGTCGCTTCGTCGATGATGCGCTGGAGCGCGCGGCCGATCTTCTCGCGCTCGGCGAGGATTTCGTCGAGCTCGTGCTGGCCGAGGATGTTGCGGAGGCTGGTCTGCGCGTACAGCGACGTCGCGGTGAAATGGTTCGCGATCTTGATGACCGCGTCGACCGGATTCATCACGTTGAAATAGACGACCGCGTTCACCTTGATCGTCACGTTGTCCTTCGTGATGACTTCCTGAGGCGGCACGTCGAGCGTCACCGTCCGCAGATCGACTTTGTAGAGACGATCGACGATCGGCAAGATCACGTTGAGGCCGGGGCCTTTGGTGTTCTTCGGGTCCACTCGCCCGAGGCGGAATATGACGCCCCGCTCGTACTCGTTCACGATGCGCACGGACCGCGCAATCACGAGCAGGAATATCACCAACAAAACAAAGAGCGCGGTCATCGTGATCTCCATTCAAGACTCTCCCTTCTCGATCCGCTTCACCCGGAGTCGTCCGGGATGGGCCAGCACCTCCAGCACACGCACGGCGTCCCCTTCGAGGATCGCCGCGTCGGCGATCGCGTTCCAGCGAGCTCCGTCGACGAACGCCGAGCCCGAGAATAGTTCGCCTTGGGGTAAAAAGGTTTCCTTTGCCGTACCCTGCGCGCCGATCAGCGCTTCGACGCCGGATTGCGGCGGTGCGCGGAGCGCGCGCCGGGCGATCGTCGCGACCGACACGAAGAGGAGCGCGAGCACCGCGACAATCGGCGCGAAAATTCGCCAGTCGATGCGCTGCACGGCGCCGAAGTAGCGCGCTTCGTCGATGAGCACGATCGCGCCGAGGCCGATCGCGAGCGCGCCACCCACGCCGATGAGGCCGTGCGACGGCACCTTGATTTCGATGCCGATCGCGACGAAGCCCGCGACGAGGAGGAGCGCGCCGGCCAGCTCGACGGGCAAAATCGACATCGACAAGAGCGCGAGGAGGAGCGCGACCACGCCGACGGTGCCGCCCAGGCCGACGCCCGGCGCGGACAGCTCGTAGATGATGCCGAGCACGCCGATGCTCAGCAAGATCGACGCGAGCGTCGGATCGGCGAGTGAGTCGAGAAAGCGATCCGCGACGCTCATCGGCAGATCGACGCGGGCGGCGCCGCGCGTCGCGAACGTCGCATGGCGATCGGGAAAGTCGAGCTTCGTCCCGTCGAGCTTCGCGAGGAGATCGTCGGTGGAGGTCACGACGAGGTCCACGAGCTTTTCGTCCTTCGCTTCGTTCGCGGTGAGGCTCCGCGAGTCCCTCACGATGGATTCGGCGACCTTTTCCGAACGCCCGCGCCGCGACGCGAGCGACCGGGCGAACGACGCGAGGCTATTGGTCGCCTTCGCCTCCATCGCACCTTGCAGATTCTCGCCCGCGCCGACCGGATGCGCCGCGCCGGTGCGGGTATCGGGTAACATCGCCGCGACGTCGGTGGCGAGCAGGATGAACGCGCCGGCGGAGGTCGCCTGCGCCGAGCGCGGGGTGACCAGACCGATGACCGGCACCTTCGCGTTGGTAATGTCGGCGACGATTTCCTGCATCGAGCTGACCAGACCACCCGGCGTGTTGATGGCGAGGAGCACCACCGATCCCGGCTTGGACTCCGCCACGTCGAACGAACGCCGCACGTAGCGCGCGAGGATCGGGTTGATGACGCCCTCGATATGCACGATGTAGATCGTCGGCGTCGTGGCGCGCGCGGACACCGCGGCGAACGTCAGCAGCGCCGCGACGATCGCGAACGCCGTGCGGAGGGTCCCAGCCACGCGCGGTGCAGCGAGCGATCCGGCCGACCGCCGCGCGCGGCTCACCCGAGAACGACGACGTCCTGGCGTTCGAAAATCCTCCGCCCGACGGTCGTCAGATCTTCGGATCGGTCCAGCCGCCGGGGACCATCGCGGCGGCTGCCGCGGGGCCCCAGGTGCCGGGCGTATAGGGGTGCGGCTCGGCTTCTTGTCCGAGGATGGCATCGACGATGCGCCACTCCGACTCGACGCCACCTTCGCTCGCAAACGCGTTCGGATCGCCGCGCATCGCGTCGCCGAGGAGGCGCTCGTAGGGGAGCATGTCGAGCTTCGTACTCTGCGTGGCGATCAGCTCCGTTGGAGCGCCGTGCATCGCCTCCCCCGGCGATTTCGACGAGACCCCGAGCGCGAGCGTGACGTCGGGATTCAGCCGGAACCGGAAGTAGTTCGGCGTCGAACCACTCGAGCCCGGAAGGACCGGGGGCGCCTTCTTGAATTCGACGAGCACCTCGGTGACCGTCGCCGGCAAGCACTTTCCGGCGCGGATGTAGAACGGCACGCCGACCCAGCGCCAGCTCTCGAGCGCGAACTTGGCCGCCACGTAGGTTTCGACGCGCGAGTCGTTGGGAACGCCGGCTTCCTTGCGATAGCCCTCGAATTGCCCGCGCACGATGTCGTCGGGAGCGAGCGGGAGCACCGAACGCAGGATGCGATCACGTTCTTGCCGTATCGAGACGTCGTCGTGACTCGTCGGGGGATCCATCGCGAGGCACGCGAGGATCTGGAGCAAGTGATTCTGAAGCACGTCGCGGATGGCGCCCGCTTCCTCGTAGAAGCGGCCGCGACCCTCGACGCCGAATTTCTCGGCCATCGTGATCTCGACGCGATCGATGTATTGCTTGTTCCACACCGGCTCGAGGAGCGCGTTGGCGAAGCGGAAATATACGAGGTTCTGAACTGGTTCCTTGCCGAGGAAGTGGTCGATGCGGAAGATCGACGACTCGGGAAACACCTTGTGCAAGAGGTCGTTCAATTTGCGCGCCGAATCGAGGTCGCGCCCGAACGGCTTTTCGATGACGAGCCGCGCGCCCTTCGCACACCCCGAGCGATCCAGATTTTCGACGACGGTGCCGAAGAGGCTCGGCGGGATCGCGAGGTAATGGACGGGGCGCTTCGAGGGGCCGAGCTCGGCCCGAAGCCGCTCGAACGTCGCAGGATCCGAGTAGTCGCCGCTGACGTGTTTCACGAGCCCGAGAAAGCGCTCGACGACGGCGGGATCGGCACCGCCCATCATCGTGAGGCTGTCTCGGATCCGGTCTTTCAGCTCGTCGAGGTTCTTGCTCGAGCGCGCGACGCCGATGACCGGCACGTCGAGACGACGGCTCCGCACGAGCGAGTAGAGCGACGGGAAGATCTTCTTTTTCGCCAGATCGCCCGTCGCACCGAAAAGCACGAAAGCGTCGGAACGTTCGCCCGCGTCTCGGGTCATCCTGTCTTCTCCTTGTGGCCGCCGAAGCCCCAGCGCATCGCGGAAAGAACGCGATATGCGAAGTCGCCTTCGCCGCGCGACTCGAAGCGCGCGCCGAGCGCGGTGCTGAGCACCGGCGTGGGGACCGCCTCGTCGATCGCGGCTTTGAGCGTCCAGCGGCCTTCCCCGGAATCGGACACTTTGCCGTGGAAATTGGAGAGGCTCGGATTGGCGGCCATCGCCGTCGCGGTCATGTCGAGCAGGAACGACGAGACCACGCTGCCGCGACGCCAGAGCTCGGTGACGGCGGAAATGTCGAAATCGTATTGATAGTGCTCGGGATGCCGGAGCGGCGTGGTTTCGGCGTCCGTGTCGTGGGTGCGTTTCCCGATGTTGGCGTGCGCGAGGATGTTCAGACCCTCTGCGTACGCTTGCATGATGCCGTATTCGATACCGTTGTGGACCATCTTCACGAAGTGGCCGCCTCCGACGGGGCCACAGTGGAGATAGCCGTGCTCCGCCGTCGCGGGCTCGCCGGTGCGCCCGCTCGTGCGAGGGGCCGCAGCGACGCCGGGAGCGAGCGCGGCGAAGATCGGTTCGAGGTGCTTCACGACCGTCGTGTCGCCGCCGATCATCAAACAGAAGCCGCGCTCGAGGCCGAGCACGCCGCCGCTGACTCCGACGTCGATGTATTTGATGCCGCGAGCGGCGAGCTCGTCGGCGCGCCGAATATCGTCGTGGTAGTACGAATTGCCGCCGTCGATGATGACGTCGCCCGGTTTCAGGTGAGCCGCGACGTCGGCGATGATGCCGTCGACGGCGCCCGCGGGCACCATCAGCCAGACCGCGCGCGCGCCCTCGAGCCGATCACCGAAACCGGCGAGGGACGAGACGCCGACCGCGCCCTCCTTCACCAGCGATTCGACGGTGGCTTGCGACGTGTCGTACACGACGACCGAGTGTCCGGCGCGAAGGAGCCGGCGCGTGATGCCCGCACCCATTCGACCGAGTCCAACGATGCCAATTTGCATGCTTCCACTCCTTTTCGTCAGTCACGGGGAGCGAGCGCGGACGTCGCGGCTCGGTCCACCATCCACGTTACATTTCCGCCGCCCGAAAGCGTGAGCTGCGCCGGGAGCCGATGCGGATCGACGGGACCGTCGAGCACTTCTGCGAGCCGGCTCGCTTTTTCGGCGCCCGCGACGAGCACGATCGTGTTCCGGGCGCGCGCGAGGATCGGCGGCGTCAGCGTGATGCGCATCTTCGGCAGGAACGGGCTCTCGTTCGGGACGACCCAGCGCTTCACTTCGTCGACCGGCGGAGTGCCGGGAAAAATCGACGCGATGTGACCGTCGGGGCCCATGCCGAGAAGCACCAGATCGAAAGAGACGAACGCTTCGCCGCTCCGCGCGTCGCCGAAGAACGCGACGAGGTCGTCTTCGTAGAGGCGTGCCGCGCGTTCCGGCGTTTCTTCGCCGAAGATGCGGTGGACGTTTTTTTCCGGAATGGCGACGTGCGACAGGAGCGCGTCGTTCGCCATGCGGTAGTTGCTGTCCGTCGCGTCCGGAGGCACCGCGCGCTCGTCGCCCCAGAAGACCTGCGTCTGTTTCCAGTCGATCCGCGACACGAAGGGCTCCCCAGCCAGAAGCACATAGAGCGCACGAGGCGTCGACCCTCCGGAGAGCGCGATCGAAAACCGACCGCGTGCCGCGAGGGCCGCTTCCGCGAGCTCCGCGACGCGTTCCGCGGCAGCCTGCATCAAGCTACCCAGGTCGGAAGACACGTCGAGGTTCGTGCGCTCCGCCCGCATGGTTCGTGATCGTGTTTAATGCTGCCCTCCTGGGCCGGCAAGCACTCGTTTTTCGCGCGGAGGTGAGGCGAAACCGCGTGTCTTGCGGGCTTCCCCGCTTAGGTTAACGTGGCGTCGTGGACTTGAAGGCACTTCTGGCCGACGACTCGATTGGCATCGATGCGATCGCCGAAGCGCTCGACGCACTTTCGACTCACGAACGACACGAAGCCGCGCTCTCGCTGAACCGCGGCGAGCAGCGCACGCTCTATCGCAAAGCGGCGGCGTCGCGACCGCTGTCGCTGTCCGACTTCGTCCCCGCGAATCTCGCGCCGCTCGATCCCGTTCGTCACAGCGGTCGCAACACGCTGCCGCTTCCGCGACCGTTGCAGAATTTCGAAAAGAGGTTTTGCCGACCGAGCGACGGCTCGGCGAGGCTCTTCGGCTACAATCAGTCGCCGTTCATCGGAACGGTGGGGCCCGGCTTCTTCGTGGCGTTCGCCACTGACGGCCAAGCGACGTGGAAGGAGCGCGGCGGTATCGTGGTGGACTATTTTCAGGTCCCCGACGGCGCCGTCGCCGACACGTGGCCGAAGGTGATCCCGAATACCAAGGGGCTTCAAAAATTCGTTTACAACCGCACCCGCGATTTCATGCGCCGCGTGGCGAAGAACGTGACGATCGGTGCGGCGTACAAAGAAGAGAAGGCGCTCGACCACTATTTCGTCCTCGTCCGGAACGATTGAAGCGCCCCCGGGTGTACGCTTCCGCGCATGAAGGCACGGAGCATGGCGCTGCTCGGTTCGGCGCTGCTCCTCGGGTGTTCGGGTAAGGTCGCCGGCGGCGACATCGGGCACGAATCGGCGGGCGGAGGGCCGGGGAGCGGCGGCGCAATCGTGGACGCTCGCGCTCCGACGGCGAACGACGCGGCGGCAACCGAACCCCACGACGGCGCGTCGACGTTCCCGAACGACGCGACGGAATGCGCGCCTTCGATGCCGACGGTCGACCAGAACCTTTCCCTCGTCGACGTCTACTTGATGCTCGACCGCTCCGCGTCGCAGACGAGCACCCTGCCGGATGCGGGCTCGGACACTTGGAGCGCGACCGAGCTTGCCGTCACCGAGTTCGTCGAAGGCGGCTACACGCCCGGGCTCGAGGTCGGCGTTCAGTTTTTTCCGATCGACGACGGCCCCGACCTCTGCACGGCCGCGTACGACGTGCCCGCCGTGCCCTTTGCCCCGCTCCCCCAGAATCAGGGGCCCATTGCACGTGCCGTCGCCGCCGCGCAACCGAGCGGGGCAAGGCCCCTCGGACCCGCGCTGGCCGGGGGGATAACTTACTTGGAGCAGCAATTGCCTTCGCCGCCCGGCGCGCAAAAAATCGTCGTGCTCGTCACCGGCGGACCTTCGGGCGCATGCGACTCGACCGACGCGACCGACGCCGCGCGCGCGGGCGCCGCGAACGATCCACCCACGCTCACGTTCGTGATCGGGCTTGGGTCCCCGAACGACGAGCTCGATGCGATCGCGCGAGCGGGCGGCACCGATCACGCCCACTACATTGACGGCGTCGACTCGGAGCATGCGTTCGCACAAGCGATGCTGGAAGCCATCGATATCGACCCCGGCTGTAGCTTTCCCCTCACCGCGTCGGTCGGCGGCTCATTCGATCCGTCGCTGGTTGGGTTTCGCTTCGGCCACATTGGTAGCAACGCGTGGCTCGAGGCGCCGCGCGTGAAAAACGCGGCGGACTGCGCGCCGAATGGGGGTGAGGGCTGGTACTTCGACGATCCGTCGGCACCGATGACGCTCCTCTTGTGCCCGGGGACCTGCAACGAGATGCTTGGGTCGACGGCCTTCGTCGCGTACGGATGCCCACCGAAGCTCGGAAGGTAAACCAGAGTGTCCCCGGAACAACGCCGTTACGTCTTCATTCAATGCGGGGTGGGCGCCGGGATTGCGAACGCGCTCATCAACGGAGGCCTCGGCTGGCTCGCCACGCGCACGACTCCGCAGTTTCCGGTCTGGTCGATACCCGGCGTGGGCCCGGACATCGTCGGCACCGCGTGGGGCGTGACGTTCGGAACGGTGCTCGCGATGGCCTTCCAGGTGAAGCACGACGTCGCGCGCGGCAAGGTGAATGCGCCGATCCTCTCCGAAGGGCTCGCCGCATTCGTCAGCCGATTTCCGCGCGGGTGGTTCAAGCAAGGCGTGTTTCTCGGATGCCTCGCGGTGCCGCTCTTCTGCCCACCGGTCATCCTCGCGCTCTGGGTGTCGGGCGTCGGCGCGCTCGACCGCGCGTCGTTCATCGCGCTGAAAGCGGGCTTCGCAGCCGTCGAAGGCGCCATCGTCACGCCGGTGATCGTGCTCGGTTTCCTGCAAGCTGGGGTTTCCGCTCGCCGG
>DATBBD010000781.1:0-6197 GCA_036271175.1 Polyangiaceae bacterium
GCGGAGCCCCAAGATCTGCGCGGCTTGAACCGCCGTGCGCGAGTACTCGCCGTCGAGATCGACGCGTTCGACGCGGCCGCCCTGGTGCACGTTGCTGCGAAACTCATCGCCGCGCGCCACGCGTCGCATCGACGCCACGACGCGTCCGCCGATGACGAAGGCGCGGATGTCGCGGCCGCGGCTCTCGGCGACGAATTGTTGGAGCAAGACGTTCTTGCCGCCCGGCCCCTGGAGCGTCTCGACGATGGCCTGCGCGACGCGCGTGCTGTCGGCGAGGATGACGCCGATCCCTTGCGTCCCCTCGAGCAGCTTGATGACGATGGGCGGACCGCCCATCCGCTCGATCGCCGGCAAGACGCCGTCCGGTCGTCGAACGACGACCGTCTTCGGCATGCCGATGCGATGGCGACTCAGGATCTGCGTCGAGCGCAGCTTGTCGCGCGAAGCGACAATCGCCTGCGACGACGCCAAGCAGAAGACGCCCATTTGCTCGAACTGACGGACCACTGCGGTGCCGTAAGCGGTCACCGACGCGCCGATACGCGGGATCACCGCGTCGTACGAGCCGAACGCCTTGCTCTTGTACGAGAGCGCCGGCTTCCCCTGCTCGAGCTCCAAGGAAAAATTCAGCGGATTGAAAATTCGGACCGTGTGCCCGCGCTTGGCGCCGGCTTCCCGGATCCGCCGCGTGCTGTAGAGGTCGGGACCTCGAGACAGGATGGCGATCTTCATCGGCAGACCTCTTCGGTCGGGACAGGAGTAACGGAGGGTACGCCCCGTCTCGGCGGTAGCCCACCCCCCTCCGGTCGAAACCGAGCGCGTCAATTTGACGGCCTCCACGGATTCCGCCGGAAGCGCCCGCCCTTTCCCCTTCTGCCCTTGTCGCGCGGACTTACACCCTGGTATACGGCTTGGCCGTCATGGGGCTTTTCGATGTCGCATCACGAGGCCTCGCGAGTGCCTTGCTCGCGGGCGTGGCCTGCTTCGCGGTTGCCGGTTGCGCCGAGCGCTACGTCATGATCCAGACGGGTATCTTCCCGTCGCCCATGCTCTTCGAAGACGCGCTCTCCTGGACGCGTGAGGCCGCCGACACCGTGCAGACCATGCACGACTTCGAGCAGGCCCGAGATTCGGCGTACGGGAGCATCGGCATGCTCGAGGGGTTGCACAAGCTCGTCCCCGACGACCCGGATGGTCTCCTGCTTCTCGAGAAGGCCTGGTCCGGCATTTCGTTCGCGTTCATGGACGACGAGCGCGAAGACGCCCTCGACCACAAAGACGAACAGCTCGCCGCGTACGAAGAGGCGCGCGCACGGGCCGGCTTCAAGCGCGCGCGGTTCTTCGGAGACGAGCTCGTGGCGCTGCACACGACCGGCTTCAAGGAAGCACAGCGCAACCACGACACGCTCCGTGCGTGGCTCAAGGACAACTACGACGACAAGGACCAGGCCGAGGAGCTCCTCTGGCTCGCGTTCTCCATCGTGGGGCGCATCGCGTTCGACATGGACAATCCGGAGACCGTGTCCGAGCTCTGGATCGGCATCGACCTCGCCCAGCGCTCATCGGAGCTCGACGAGAACCTGGACTACGGCAGCGCGCACATCATGATCGGCGCCGCCGACGCGGGCCTCCACGACTACGAAGCCGCGAAACAAAATTTCGATCGCGCGACGGAGCTCTCCGGCGGCCGCGCGCTCACGAACCAAGTGACGATGGCCGTGCGGTACTACTGCCCGAAGAGCGACAAGGCGAACTACTTCAAAGCGCTCAACGAAGTCCTCGACGCCGGCGACGTGCTCCCGGATCAGCGCCTGAGCAACACGCTCGCCAAGCGCCGCGCGCGCCGGTACATGAGCAACAAGTACTGGCAAGAAGACTGCGCTTTCGGTGGATAGCCCGGCTCGCTTGCTGCGAGCACGCGCCAATCTGACCGCTCTCGGTGCTCAGCGTGCATGCGCACGCTTCCGCGCCTCACCCGGTCATCTCGACGCGCGGTCTTTGCAATCGAGCCTCGGCCGTCCTGTTACGATGCTCCAGTGCTCGCCGATAACCTTCGGCCGCGACGAGGCTTTGCGCGCGGACGCGTTGGTCAGAGGGCTGAGAGCGGCGTTTTTGCTCGGTTTCTCTGCAATTTCATTGACTCGTCACCTGGCTCGCCCTAACCCGACGGGACTTTCACCCACGGGAGAAATGAACAGATGAGCATCGATTTCAAGGGCAAGGTCGCCATCGTGACCGGCGCCGGCGCAGGCCTCGGCAAACAGCACGCACTCGAGTTCGCCAAACGAGGCGCAAAGGTCGTCGTGAACGATCTCGGCGGTTCGGTCGACGGGACCGGCGGCTCCAGCGACGCGGCGAAAGCGGTCGTCGAGGAGATCAAGAAGGCCGGCGGCGAAGCGATCGCGAACGGCGCGTCCGTTTCCGACAAGAAGGGCGCGGAGAGCATCGTGCAAGACGCGGTCAAGGCATTCGGCACGGTCGACATCCTCGTCAACAACGCCGGCATCCTCCGCGACAAGTCGTTCTCGAAGGCGACGCTCGAAGACTTCGAGCTCGTCGTGAACGTGCATCTTCTCGGCGGGGTGTACGTGACGAAGGCCGTGTGGCCGATCATGCTCGAGAAGGGCTACGGCCGGATCGTCATGACGACGTCGTCGTCGGGTCTCTACGGCAACTTCGGCCAGTCGAACTATGGCGCGGCGAAGCTCGGACTCATCGGCTTCATGAACACCCTGAAGATCGAGGGCGAGAAAAAGAACGTCCGCGTGAACGCGATCGCGCCGATCGCCGCGACGCGCATGACCGAAGGCCTCGGCATCCCCGAGGAGTTCTTCAAGAAGCTGAAGCCCGAGCTCGTCACCCCCGCAGTGCTCTTCCTCGCGAGCGCAAACGCGCCGACGGGGCTCATCATCGAAGCGGGCGCCGGCCACTACAGCAAGGTCGCCATCCTCGAAGCCACGGGCGCGAAGCTCGGCGACAACGTGACCCCCGAGGACATCGAAGCGAACCTCGCGAAGATCACGGACATGACCGGCGCGGACGAATTTACGATGGGCGGCGCGGCGAGCATGAAGATTTTCGCGGGCTGAGCGGAAATCTCCGGAGAAGCACGAAAACGGGCGGTCGAGGCACGGACCTCGGCCGTTCGCGTTTTGTGTACATGGTGACGCGCGGATCGTTTCATGCGACGCGGAGCGACTCATCCATGATTCGACACGTCGGCATCGTCACGGTGGTCATTCTCGGTTCGGTTGCCGGTTGCTCGGCTAGTAGCTCGCCCGCGGGATCGGACGGACAGAGCGCGGGCGGGACCGCGAACGAGAGCGGCGGAACCACGAACGAGAGCGGCGGAACCGCCGGATCGAGCGGCGGAACGGGCGCGTCGAGCAGTGGCGGCGCGAACGCGGGCGGCAGCACGACGATCGCGGCGGGCCTTTGCGGCTCGGCAAGCGATCATTGGGCGGGTATCTGTCAGGATGGGAGCCCGAGCGGCGGCGTGTCCGTCGCGGGGGTCGCAGTGGCAATCGACGGCACGGTCGTCTTCGGCGGCGACACGAACGGCGCGCTCGGCGGCGGCGCGAAGCCGACGGTGGGTCCCCAAGGCGCGGTCGGTTACGTCGCGAGCTACGGCGCTTCCGGCAAGTTCGCGTGGGCGACGACCCTCGCGCCCGCGAGCGGATTCGATCCGACGGCGACGAACGCCGTCGATGCCGACAGTCACGTGTACGACGTCGCCGTCGATTCGAAGGGGCACGCCGTGTTCGTCGGCGCCACGAACGGCGCGTTCCCGGGCGAGAACTTGACCGGAAATTTCTACGACGCCTTCGTCGGCGAGGTCGACGGGATGGGGAACGTGCTCTGGCTGCATTCGTTCGGCAATGCGAACGCGACCCTGGGAAGCGCATCCGCGAGCGAAGCACTCCAGGCGGGCCTGGTGAACGTCGCGTACGGCGTCGCCGTGGGCACGGACGACAGCGTCGTCCTCGTGGGCAACTATAGTCTCGAGAGCTCGGGCACTCTTCCGCGATTCGTCGCGAAATACGACTCGAACGGCAATCAACTGTGGCTGAAGACGCAGACCGACGTGGGCTCGAGCCCGGGCCGCACGCTCGACGTCGCGCTCGACCGGAGCGGTAACGCTTACGTGCTCGGCTATACCGGCGTAGACACCCAGCGAGAAGTCGCGAAGTTCGACGCGAACGGCAACGCCACGTGGAAAGCGACGCACGAGTCGCCCCTCGGTCGCACCATGCCCGACGAGCAGCGCATCGCCGTCACTCCGGACGGCAGCGGCATCTTCTTCGCCGGTTCCGAGTACGGCTCGAGCGGCTCGCTCAGCGGTTACTGGGCGTCGGTGAAGTCGGACGGCAGCGCGGTCACCGCGAACCCCATCGCGCTCGGCAAAGGCGAATCGTCGACGAGCGGCGCCGAGGTCGTCACCGACGGCACGGCGATCTACCTGAGCGGCAGCTACGGAGTGCCGTCGACGACGACGGAGACGCCCTTCCTCACGGCAATCGATGTAGCGTCCGGGAACACCACCTGGACACAAGTCTTCGACCAGAAAGACGCGGTCGATTTAGGGAGCTACACCGATTCAGTGCCGCTGTCCCAGGTGAGCCTCGAGGTGTCCGGGCTCGCGATCGCACCAGGGGGCGCATTGTTCTTCGCCGGAGCAACGGCGGCACCGACCGCACTCGGCTGTCACTGCGCCGGAAGTCCCGCCTCCGGACTCGGTCCCGATTGGTTCGTGGGCGCCGCGAGCACGACGAACGGCAGCTTGTTCTGAGAATCGCCGAACGGCACGTGGCCCGTCCTATCGATGCGCCCAGTGCGACGCGTCTTCTTGAGCCGCGGATCGCTCGAGAGACAACTCTTGGACATGGGACTACGTGCGTCGAAGACAGGGTGTGCGCTCGCGGCGGACAATCATCGTCGTACGGTTTTTTTGGCCGCGACGGCTAGCGTGAGGTCGGTCGCGGCATTGTCCGCGTGCGTTCTCCTCGTCGCGTGCTCGAGCAGCGGCTCGAGTACGCCGCCAACCGAATCGGGCGGCGCGACGGCAACGGGGGGCGCGACGACGATCAGCGGCGGCGCGAACGGCGGGTTCGCTTCGGGCGGCGCGACGAGCACCGGGAACGGCGGAACTTCCGCGGGCGGCGCGAGTGCGAACGGCGGCGCGTCGACGATGGGCGCATCCGGCGGAGCGACGGCGAACGGCGGTGCGAGCGGAAGCGGCGGGACGGTCGCCGGAGCGACGGGCGGAACGACGGCGACTCGCCCCGACGGCGGCGTGACGGGCAGCGGTTGCGGCGCGGGCGATCCGAAATTGCCGAGCGAGCCGTCGCTTCCCGCGGCGTGCGCGACGCTCACCGCGAACAAGGCGTCGGCGAACGACGCGCTCGCGGCGGCGGACGAAACCAGCGCCGATACCGCGAGCATCCATGCGGCGCTCGACGCTTGCCCTTCCGGACAAGCCGTCCGGCTCACCGCGTCCGGAAGCAACGACGCATTTCTCTCGGGGCCGCTGTCGCTCGACGGGAAGACGCTCTGGGTCGACAGCGGCGTGACGCTCTTCGCGTCGCGCAATCCGCGCGACTACGACACGTCGTCCGGCGCGTGCGGCGTCGCGGGGACGAGCAACGGATGCAAGCCCTTCATCGCCGTGACCGGCAAGGGCGCAGGCATCGTCGGGGACGGCATCATCGACGGCCGCGGCGGCGAACCGATGCTCGGCTCGTCGAAGACGTGGTGGGACGTCTCGAACAGCACGACGGGTAGCTACAGTAACCCGCGTCTCGTCCAGGTCACGAACGCCCAAGACTTCACGCTTTATCGCATCACGCTCCACGATTCGCCGAACTTCCACGTCGTCATCGGTAGCCAGGGGTTCGTCGTGTGGGGCGTCACCGTGGTCACGCCGTGGAAGACCGTGAACTCCGCGGGCACGAAGCTCACGCCGGTGTACGCGCGGAACACCGACGGCATCGATCCGGCGGGCGCGAGCAACGGGTTCGTCGTGTGCAGCAAGATCAGCGACGGCGACGACCAGATGGCGATCAAGGGCGGGAGCGCGACGTCGCACCTCGTCGTCGCGCACGACCGGTTCGGCGCCGGCCACGGCATGTCCATCGGCAGCGAGACGAACGGCGGCGTCTCGGACATCGACGTGTACGACCTGTCCATCGACGGCTCGT
>DATBBD010000782.1:0-15360 GCA_036271175.1 Polyangiaceae bacterium
GGCGGATAACCGATTTCGTACTCGTCGAAGCCAACGACGCTATCGACCAGGGTAGGGTGCCATTTTTTGATCTGCGCGATCGGGTTCAGCGTCCCTCCATAGAGGAGCGACGACCGCGGGTTGGTTTCGCTGAGGAGCACCGCGTGCGGGAGCGCCGCGAACAGGCGTGCGAGCAATGTCCCCCCGCAACCGCCCAAGGTCCGGATCACGCGCAGGGGAGGGAGGGCCAGGCCCGGTTTTTCGATCGAGGGGGTCATTCGAGTTTCACCAAGAGACCGCGCGATCGCGTGGCCTGAAAGAGTCGTGTGAACGCGACGGTTGCAAGGGCCAGGTAGAGCGCATCGAGGCCGTAGCCGGCGACGAGATCGGGCAACCCGATGGGGCCGCCGGACATGACGAGACGCATTCCCTCGAAGGCATGCGTGGTCGGCAGTGCGAGGGCGATCGGGCGCATGGATCGCGGGAGCGCGTCGAGAGGATAAAACACGCAAGAAAAGGGCATGAGCAACCCGGTGATGCTCCAGCTTAGGCTCTGGATGCGCGTGGAATATCTGAAGATGAGCCCGGTGACGAGGATGCCGACCGCGAGCGCAAACACCATCAACACGCCGAGGTGCGGCAAGAGGCGTGGGAGCAGTGGAAAAATGTCGAAGCTGTAGAAGATCCACGCGACGAGCCCGGCGACGACCATGCCGGCTGCCGCTTTCAGCAAGTTGACGATGATGAGACCCGAGACGTATTCGGAGACCGAGAGCGGCGTCGAAAACAGGCCGATGAGGTTGCGCGCCCAGATCTCGCTCAAGAACCCGACCGCGACGTCGCGCTGAAAATTGCGGAACACTCCCCACAAGATGGCCGTGCCGAGAAGAAAACTCGCGAAACCCGGCTTCGCGCCGTCGCGATGACCCAGGTACACGCTCATGAATCCCCAGAGCAGCACGTCGATCACCGGCCAGTAGAGCGCGTCGGTGAAGCGGTCCAAGTTGTGGCGCGCTTCGTAGACTTGTCGGAGGACGATCGCGCCCACTCTATGCGCTTTCACGAGGCCTCCTTCCGCCGAGCGACAAGAACACCTCGCGCAACGCGGGCGCCGGTCGGTCCTCGCCGAGCACTTCCCGCGTCACCTCGATGGGCGTGCCTTGCGCGATGATTCGTCCGCGATCGAGGAAGATCACCCGATCGCAGAGCTCTTCCACTTGAGCCATGTTGTGCGAGGTGTAGAGAACCGCCGTGCCGCGTTGCCGCTGCATCTCGATGAGGCGCGCCCTCACCTGCAGCGCGGCGTGCGGGTCGAGGTTTGCCAGCGGTTCGTCGAGGACCAGAAAGTCGGGGTCGTTGAGAAATGCTTTGCACAGCCCGACCCGGGTCGCTTCGCCGGACGACAGTTGCGAAAACGGCGTGTCGCGTAGATCTTCGATGCCCAAGACCCCGAGGAGCGCCCGGATCGTCTCTCTTCCATTCTTCAATCCGTAGAGTCGCGCATAGACGAGCAGATTCTCGAAGACGGTGAGGCGCGGTGGGAACCCCACGTACGGCGAAATCAGATTCACCCGCGCGAACACCGCTTCTCGATGCTTCAGCGGATCCATGCCGAAGAGACGGATCGTCCCCGACGTCGGCAGGATGAACCCGAGGAGCGCGTGAACCGTCGTACTCTTGCCGGCGCCATTTGGACCGAGCAGGCCGACGATCTCGCCGGCGCCGACGGAAAACGAGACCGCGTCCAGCGCGCGAAAATCGCCGAAGTCCTTCGTGAGCGCGGACACCTCGAGCAGCATGTGACGAGCCGGGCGCCTCGAGTATCGGGCAAACGGCCACGCTCGATCAGCGGAAGAACGTCGGGCTGAGCGCGGCCTCGCACCACCGCACGGCCTTGGTGAAGAGCCCGTGGTCGCGGAAGAACACCGCATTTCCCCACGACTTCGGCACGGTCGTCGCGCGATTCAAATAGTAGGAGATGCCGGGGCCACCGTCCGGCCGATAGATGACGATGTACCAGAAGAAGCCTTTGCCCATCACCGCCGAGACCGTGCGTTCGAGGCGACCATGCCCCGCTTTGCCGAACTCGTGCGCGGCGTCCCAGAACTCGGCGACGATGACGCTCACGTCGAGCTCGCCCGCGCCCTCGATCACCTCGACGTCACCGCCTTCCGTGTCGATCTTCAAGACGCCGACTCGATCGGGGATCTCCCGGGCTCGCCGGAGGCTCTCGAGGCTCCGCACCTGGACCGGAACGGTTCCCGTCAGACGGATATGCTTGCCCGTCGGGTGAGCGACGAGCGTGTGATAGAGGCTCGAATCGACGCTCCCATTGCCGGAGAAATCCGCGGCCACGTGCAGCTGGCGTTCCCCGTCGGACGCGCCGACCGCGAGCTGAAATGTGCGGAGCCGTTCGCGTCCGCGCAAGCGATCCGAGAGGCGTCGAAATGTCGGCTCGTACGGCTCGAACGCGAACACCCGATAGCCGGCGTCGAGCAGTCGTGTTGCGACGTCACCGACGTTGGCGCCGACGTCGAGGGCGACCGCTTCTTCGAGAAACGGCTGCAAGTATTGGAGGAGCGCCACCTCCGGGTCGCGCTCGGCGAAGCCGTCGCTGGACAGAACGACGGGCGGCAAGCGGCGTTCGTCGTCGAGCCGCGTTACGGCAAGCGCGAGACCGCGCACCTCGGCGGCGAGCAGCGTGTGCGATTCCTGAAGCCCGGTCTGCACCTTCTCGGCGCGCGCCTGCATTTGTTGCATCGCGCCTAGCATCTGCGCGAGCGCGTCGATGATCGTGCTGTCGTTGAGCACCAAGGTCTGCAAGATGCTCTCGAGCTCGCGCTGAATGGCGACGAACTCGTCGAGCCGCGCGACGATTTGCTCGGTCATGTCGTTTCCGGCATCAAGGCATCGTAGACGTTCGTCTTCGGGCTGCCCTGTTCGAGCGAATCCCAGATCCACTCTGCGGTGCCTTTCGCCGAAAAAGACTCCGAGAGACGCGCGGCTTCTGCGCGGATCGTCGTCTGCGTCGCGGGGTCGAGGAGGGAATCGATGGCCGCGAACACCGCGTCTCGTTGGTACGGCACGACGGTTCCGAGTCGAAACCGATTCACGAAGCCCGCGGCACAGGTTCCCGGGCTCCCGACGACGAGCATCGGCAAGTGCGCGGTCGTCATGAGCGTCACCATTCGACTCGGTAGGCTGAGCTCGGCGATCGCGCGAACGGGTGCCGGGCTCGAGCCGTCGAGCGGATCGGACGGGACGATCGCGAACGGATACTTCGACAAGACACGCGGCAAATCCGCCTCGGCGATCGGATCGCGCAAGTGGACGCCGTCTCGCGCGAGCTCGGCGCGATCGAACTCGAGCCCCGACGGATCCTTCTGGTTGCAATACCAGTCGACCTCGTAGCCGCTGTCGCGAAACACCGTGCGGAGGAGATCGAGCCAGCGCTGCCCCCAGATGTTCCCGAGCAGCACGCCGCGACGCGGATTCGTATCGTCGCTCGTTCCGACGGGGGTGCGTTGGACGATCTCGTCGGACACGACGGGCGGCATGACCGAGAATTTCATCCGATACTTGCGCTGGTAGGCGTCGCGCATCTCGGGCGAGATGACGAGACGGAGCTTCGACTTGGAGAGGAGCTCGCGCATGACGTCGTCGCTGATTCCGTCGGCGCACACGTTCTTGTCGTCCATGATGTACGTGCACAACGGCGCGCCGATGATTTCTTGCGCGACGAGGGCGACGAGCACTTCGGCCGGCGTGTACGGCAAGCAGAGGATCCGGCGGATCTTCCCGGTGCCCAGGTACCACCTGAGCCACGACGAGATCTCCGGCCCCGACGACTGCGCGAGCGGCAAGCACAGCTGGGCTGCGCCGAACCGCTGCGCGCCTTCGTAGAAATTGTGCGTGCGGAGCGAGATGATCGACGACGAGTCGGCGAAGATGCGGAGCAGTAACGTCCCGGTGCCGTGAAGCTCGTTTACTTCACAGGCCGTGATCACGAGATCGGCTGGATCCGGCAAGGTGACCAGAGCAGCGCCCTCTTGCGGTGTGCCCTCGTTGTCGCGGATGGCCGTGAGGACGGAGCGCAAGCGCGCGCGCGCCTTTTCGGCGATGACGAGCGGGCTTCCGATCATGACGCGGTCGACTCCACGACGCTCACCGACGATTTTTCCGCGTCGGAGCGCGGCGCCGCGTCGCGGTGGTGCCTCACGATGTCTTCGATGCTGTTCCGCACGCTATACGCCATGCGCCACTCCGGAAAGTGCGCCTTCACTTTGGTGAGATCGGAGATGTAGCAAATGTGGTCGCCGATTCGGTGGGTCTCGTTCACTCGATAGCGCAGTGGAAGCCCCATGTCGCCGAGGACGCCGATGGTCTCCAGGATGGAGAGGCTGTTTTCGCGGCCCCCGCCCAGGTTGTAGACCTCTCCCGGGCGCGGCGCGCGGAAGTACTCGAGAAAAAGCGATGCCACGTCGTTACAGTGGATCTGATCTCGAACCTGCTTCCCCTTGTATCCGTGGACCGTGTAGTCGGTGCGCCGGACAGCGGACATCACGATGTAGGCCAGAAAGCCGTGGAGCTCGACGGCGGCGTGCTGCGGGCCGGTGAGACAACCGCAGCGGAAGATGCCGACCGGCATTCCGAAATAGCGTCCGAATTCCTGGCACAAGACGTCGGCGGCGACCTTCGACGCTCCGAACAACGAGTGCAGCGAAGCATCGATCGAGAGCGTCTCGTCGATCCCGATGCGACCATCGGAGTAGTCGTAGCGCGTGTCATGCTCGTCGAGCGGGAGCGAATTGGGTCGATCTCCGTAGACCTTGTTCGTGCTCGTGAAGCAGAACGGCGAATCGGCACAGAAGTCTTTCGCCGCGACCAGGACGTTCAAGGTGCCCGTCGCATTCACGTCGAAGTCGTCGTACGGCACCGACGCGGCCTTGTCGTGCGACGGCTGCGCGGCCGTGTGAATGATGAAATCCGGGCGTTCCGTCCGGAAGATGTCCCTGACGTCACGACGATCGCGGATGTCGGTCCAGTGGTGACGGTAGTGTGGCACGGTACGCGCCAGTCTTTCGATGGTGGGCGTCGTCGAGCCCGCTGCTCCGAAGAACTCGCGGCGCATGTCGTTGTCGATCCCGACGACCTCCCAGCCCTCGCGAGCCAGAAATTCCGTACAGGCAGACCCCACCAGGCCGCCGGATCCGGTGATGAGTGCCTTTCGACGGTGACTCAAGACGGCTCTCTTCGTTCGTAGCGTGTTGCGAACGTTCGACGGCAAACCGCCGCTCGAGCGGAACCGCCACTGCTCGGCGAACCGCTCCAGTCTGCTAGCGAGAAGCCGATGGCACTGTCAAGGCGTCCGCGCGCAAAACCAGAGTTGCGCGCGGAGACGCGTGCTCGTCACGTCGGCAAGAGAGCAATGTCGTCCATGCGATCGTCGAACGACGAAGTGAGCAGCGACCGGAATCGAAGAGAAACCGATTCGAAACCGAGTTCACGATTCTCTCAGTCCCTTGACCTCGTAGGTCATCACCGGCTCGATTCGTCCTTTCACGGTGATCTCGCGGACGGGGACGGCGACGCAGGTGTCTTTGACGAGCGCGTACGTGTCGCCGCTGATGAGCACGTCGACGCCGAGCTCTTTGGTATTCGATTCGAGGCGGGAAGCGAGGTTCACCGGATCGCCAATCACGGTATATTCCATGCGTTGCTCGCTGCCGATGTTGCCCGCGACGACCTCCCCGGTGTGGATCCCGATGCCGGTGCGGAGCGGAGGGACGCCGCGAGCGACGAGGCGTTCGTTCAACGCGGCGAGAGCGCCGCGCATGCGGACTGCGGCGCGCACGGCGCGGATCGCGTCGTCTCGCTTCGAGACCGGCGCGCCGAAGACGGCCATGATCGCGTCTCCGATGTACTTGTCGACCACGCCGTCTTCCTGCATCACGATGCTCACCATCTCGGTGAAGTATTCGTTCAGCAGGCTCACCAGCGCCTGAGCGTCGTTCATCTTCTCGGAGATCGTCGTGAAGCTCCGGATGTCCGAGAACAGAATGGTGACGGTCAGCGTCTCGCCGCCGAGCTGCACCTTCCCGCTCATGAGGTGATCCAACACGGTCTGAGTCATGTACTTGCCGAACGTGGTGCGGAGCTTGTCTCGCTCTTTGAGCCCGTCGACCATGACGTTGAACCCCGTCGCGAGATCCTCGAGCTCGTCGCCGGTGTGAATCATGTCGACGTGCGCGTATTCCTGACGCTGCAGCTTCACGAGCGCGTCGTTCACCCGCGACAGCGCCCGCGACATGATGCTGGCGAGCCGCGCGCCGAGTACGAGCGATAGGAGCGTGGCGATCACCAGCACGCCGACCGCCCACTTCAGATTGTGACGAACCACGTCGCGAATGTCGGTGACGTCGAGCGCAAGGACCGCACCGTAGTTACCTCGGGGCCCCTTCATCGTTTCGGGCGTCAGCCGTGCCAGAGCCCAATCCTTGTCGCCGGTCGGCATGATCGTCGACGCGGTCGTCGCTTGCTCGAGCCCACCGAGCGGGAAAAACGGGGTCTTGTCGATCAACTCGCTCGCGCGCGGCGCGACGAACGCGAGCTCGAGGCCGAGCTTTTCTTTGGTGTCCCTCAAATAGTCGGAGTCGAGCGGGAGGCACCCCACCACGACTCCGCCGCCTTTCAGGCGTTGCGCGGCGACGAACGCGGCGGGCGCCTGCGCGTTGCTTTCGCATCCGTGCTCGAGAACCGAGAGAAACGGAGTGTCGACGGCGAGGTTCGCGAGCTCGGGAAATGACCGTGCGCTGGCCGGAGGCGCGATCATGTGAGTAAACGCGATGAGCCCGTCGCTCGCGTCGTAGAACACGAGACTGAACGCGGGGTAGGCCTCGTCGAAGATCCCGCTGAGACGGAGCACTTCCGGCTTGCTGCTCGCGCGAAGGGCGGCTTGGATTTGGGGCTCGGAAGCGAGCTGGCCGACGATGGTCGTCAGATCCTTGAGATTGCCGTCGAGCTCGAGTCCGAACCCGCGCACCGCCTCGGGGACGCGGACTTGCACTTCGTCGACGAGCTGCCGATCCATGATCCAAGACAGCACGGGCAACGCCGCGAGCGTCACGATCGCCGAGAACCCGACCAAGGCCGTGAGCTTGGCGCGAACGGTGGTGAAGCCGAACCTCATCAGGGTACCGACGTAATCACACTTTCGCCCGTCATGCGGCAACTTCACGGGACGCAGCCAGCGCACGCGTCGAAACGGTGTTCGTCCGAGTCGGGCGTGAGATGGGCGCGAGCGCGCCGCTCGATCCGTCTCGCGAGCTACCGGGAGGCTACGGGGAGCGCATGCTGCTTTGGGAAGGGTTCAACCGTCGCGGCGGATTTCTCGGCGACGCGGCGCGCACTCGCGCAGCGGCTCGGCGCCGACACGCAGCGGCTCGGCGCCGACGTCGTGATCGATCCCGGCGCGGAGAGCCCCTACCAGCGCTGGCGAGATCTCGCAGCCGTCGACGATCCTTCTCGCGCCGTCGATCCCATGGCCGCGATGCTCGGCATGCCGCTTCTTCGGCGCGCCGCGATATTCGAATGCGTCGTGGTGCGCGGCATGCTGAGTCCCGTCGAGTTCGGCATGACGCTCTACAACATCGCAAGAGGGAGAATAGACGTCGGGCCGCTCATCACCGACGAGATTCCGATCGACGGCGTTCCGAACGCTTTCCTGGAGCTGAAGAGCCCCGATCGCCACGCGAAGATCGTCGTCGTGCCCGCGTAGCTCGGAGCTCAGATGCAGCCGAGCACGCCGATCGTCCACGGGATCGGCGAGCAGCCGCACTTGGAACCGTTGCAACAACCCGGGCCGAACACCGCGCCGCAACTCGGACAAGCCAGCGGGGAGCTCGGACACGAGCCCGTGTTGGAACCCGGTGGAGGACCGATGCACGCTCCGGCGTCGCCCCTCGTGTAGCCCGAGAAGCAATCGAAGTCGCACGTGCCGTTGGTGCACTTCTGAAAGCCGTTCTCCGGTGCCGCGCCGGGGCAGGGATCGCAACCCGTCAGTGTGCAACCCACTTTGGGCGCCGGCGTCACGCACGCTCCGCCGCACAATTTTTGCGCTGTCGTGCACGTGGGCGTCGCGGTCGTGCCTCCGGCAGATTGAACCGGGGCTCCACCGGTATTCTTCGCGCCGCCGGACGACGGATCGCTCGTGGCGCCGCCCGTCTCTGGGGGAGTGCTGGTCGTGCCGCCGGCACCGAGCGGGAAGCTACCACCGCCGCCGCCACCGGTCGCCTGCGGGAACTCACCGCCGAATCCGCCTGCGCTGGGCGGTGGAGGCGGAGTCACTGGGAACCCGCCGGCCGCGAAGGTCGCGCCGCTCCCGCCCGAGGCAATCGGACGAACGCCACCCGTGCCGAGCATCGCGGGTGGGAACGGAAATGAGTTCCCCGCGTCGTCGGGGACATCGAGGGATTCGCTCGACGCGCAGCCCCCAACGAGCACGAGGAGAACACCCAAGTGAATCGAGCTGAGTCTCATTCGTCGAGATCGTCCGCGCGCCCCGATTCGCGTCCACCGCGGTAGTCGGATCGCGACCCGCCGACTGTAGGTGCCGAGGCGAACGGCCCCGTAGTCGGGCTCAGCCAATTTGTTGGCTCGGTCCGCCAGGGAAGTCAACGCGCACCTTGACACGGCAAACATTCGTTCGTACAAGTGTACGTGCGACCGTTCGGACGGTCGTTCGAGATCCGAAGAAGGACGCCGAAGGAACCCATGCTCGCAACAAAAAGCCAGGAATTGCCCTCATTTCGTCCTGAATTCCTGGGCTTACCGGGGGCGCTCCGGGCGCGCGGCCTCCGCCGCGTCCGGCCTTGGCTCGACCGAGCCAGCACCCGGGTCAACGCCCGCGTTCCGGTCCTCGAAGCGGTCCTGACGAAGCTCGATCCGACGTTGTCGCTCTGCCGAATTCTCGCGCGCGTGGTGTCGGTGAAGGACGAGACGCACGACGTGAAGACGTTCGTGTTGAAGCCGAACGCGCGCTTCGGTGCGTTCCGGCCCGGTTCGTACGTCACGTTGCACCTGACGATCGCGGGGCAGCGGGTGCAGCGCTCGTACAGCTTGTCGTCCCCGCCGGGCAACGACGGTCTCATCGCGATCACCGTGAAGCGAGTGCCGGGCGGCGTCGCGTCGAACCATCTCGCCGACGTGCTCGCTCCGGGCGACGTGCTCGAGCTGAGCGCGCCCGCCGGTCAATTCGTCCTCGCGGCACAGGCGCCCGAGCGACTGCTCATGATCTCCGCCGGCAGCGGCGTCACGCCGGTCATGTCGATGCTTCGGGAGCTGGTTCGGAGCGGGTCGAACACCCCGATCACCTTCCTGCACTTCGCGCGAACTCCCGAAGACGTCATCTTCGCAAGCGAGCTCTCGGACATCGCCGAGCGAGCCCCGAACGTGACGCTCGTCGTATGCGTCGAAAACGCCGATGAATCGTGGAAGGGGCTTCGCGGGCGATTCAGCGCAGATTTATTGGGGGGCGCCCTGCCCGAGTTCCGCGACGCGGACACGTATTTGTGCGGCCCGTCGGCTTTTATGAAAGCCGTCGTGGAAGCTCTCGAACGGAGCGGCGCGGATCTTTCGAAGCTCCGCTACGAACGCTTTTCGGCGGACTTCGACGCAGGGGCGTTGCTCGAACACGCGCACGTCGTGAAGTTCTTGCGCTCCGGCGTCGACGCGCTCTCGAACCGTCCGCTGACGGTGCTCCAGGAAGCAGAATCGCGCGGCGTGCGCGTCGAAACGGGGTGCCGCGCCGGAACGTGCGGCACTTGCCGCTGCCGAAAGCGGAGCGGCGTCGTATTCAACCTGGCCACGGGGCAAGATTCGGGGCCGAACGAAGAAATGATCTACCCGTGCGTGTCGATCGCGCGCGGCACCGTGGAGGTCGAGCTGTGATGACGACGAGCGAAGCGAACCGAGCACCCATGACCGAACCCATGCCCCTCGATCTCGCAGAATTTCAGCGCGAGCTCGACGCGCTCCGCGCGAGCGTCATGGCGAAGGTCGGCGACGAGGACGCGGCGTACATCAAGAAGGTGCGCCGCGTCGCGCGCGCGCTCGAAGTGGGCGGGCGTCTCATGATCCACGTGAGCGCCGACCCGCTCACCTTCGGCGCCGGTGTGCTCGGCCTCGGGCTCTACAAGATCCTCGAAAACATGGAACTCGGCCACAACGTGATGCACGGCCAATACGACTTCATGGACGACCCGTCCCTCGATTCGAAGACCTACGAGTGGGACATCGTCGGGACCGCGAAGACGTGGAAGCACGCGCACAACGTGACGCACCACACGTACACCAACGTCATCGGCAAAGACGACGACTTCGGTTACCTGTTTTTCCGGTTATCGAGCGACGTTGCGTGGAAGCCGAGTCACTTGTTTCAGTATTTCGTGAACCCGCTCAGCGGTCTCTTTTTCGACCACGCGGTCTCGTACTATCACGCGCGTCCCTCGGAGTACCTCACCGCGGAACAGGGTTCGAAGGAGTGGCACGAACAGCGGCGCGCGATGCACGCCGATTGGCTCCTTCTCGCGAAAAAGACGGCCCGACAATACGCGAAGGAGCTCGTGTTTTACCCGGCGCTCGCCGGGCCGTTCGCGCCGAAGGTCGCGCTCGGCAACGTCCTCGCCGCCGGGGTACGGAACCTCTGGACGTACGCCGTCATTCAATGCGGCCATTTGACGGAGGCGACGAGCACGTTCACCGAGGACGATCTCGTCGGGGAAACGCGCGGCGCTTTTTATCTTCGGCAGATCACCGGCTCGAGCAACATCGAAGCGGGCCCGCTGCTCGGCGTGCTCACCGGTCACTTGAGCCATCAGATCGAGCATCACCTGTTCCCGGACGTTCCCGCGCGTCGCTACCCGGAAATGGCCGGCGAGGTGCGCGACATCTGCGAAAAGCACGGCGTTCCGTACAACTCGGCGAGCTTCGGCAAGCAATTCAAGAGCGTGCTCCGCGCTCTCGTTCGCTATTCGGTCCCGAACGCCCCGAGCGACCAGAAGCGTCGCGGCAAGGCGTTGCTCGAGCGCCGGACAGTGCCGTCTGTACTGCCCGTCGCAGCGGAGTAAGGTGCGGTCCCCCGAGGTCCGACAGGCGTGCGCGTCAATCCGGAAAAGAAGGAAGAGAAGGAGCGCGCGGCTCACGCGCTCCTCAGAGTGACGTTGCGTCTGGCGGCCGCGCACGGCTTCGTGAGCCTCGGTCTCCGCGAAGTGTCGCGGGCCGCGGACATCGCACCGACTTCCTTTTACCGGCACTTCGCGGATATGGAAGAGCTCGGCCTCGCCCTCATCGACGGGCTCGCCGGGCGATTCATGAAGAGCTGGGTGGACGAGGCCGACGTGGAGCATGCGAAAGGCTTCGAGAGGGTCGAACGCATCGCACGGCAAGCGCTCGTCGGCGCCTCGGAAGATCCGGAGCTGATGCGCTTCATCCTCGCCGAGCGGCTGGGCGCGATTCCGTCGTTTCGCGCCGCGCTCCGGCGCGAGCTCTTCACGGTTTCGGCCGCCGTCGAAGCGGCGCTCGGCGTCGAGTTTGCGGGGGGCCACGCCGAATCGCGCGCCGGGCTGGCCGAAGGCGTCGTCGTCCTCATCCTGGAAGCGTGCGGAAAAACGCTCGATCTGGACCCAGCGCGGTCGTCTTTACTCGCCGAGCAGTTCGAGCTCCAGCTCCGGAAGATGTTCGACTTCGGCGCGACGCGGGGTCGCGGGTGAGCGCGCTCGCGGATCAGCTTCTCGACGCGCACGTCGCGCACGAGCTGTCGCGGCTCACAGACGACGGTCTGTCGGCGCTGGTCGACGAAAAAGTCACCGCCGCCTTCGCGTGGATGGACGACGCGACGGTCAACGACGTCGTGACGCCCGAGCAGATCCTCGGCGTCATCCGGCGCTACGTCATCGACTTCAAGGTGAGCGGCGGCATTACCGAGCTCGCCGGCCAAATGTCGAACGTCGTGTTCTCGTCGCAGGCGAACGCGACGACGCGCGTGTCCGAAGTGTGCGACCCCACGTCGTACGCGGACTTCGCCGACAAGGTCGTCGGCTTGAAGGACGTGCGGCGCGAGCTCATTCGCTCCGTGCTCGGGAGTCCGGCGTTCGGCACCTTGGTATCCCGTGTGTTGTCGAGCACCGTCGTCGATCTACTCTTTCGAACCGATGACGGACGCTCTGGTTCGCGCATGAAAGAACTGCTCCGGGTCTTCGGTGACCGCGTGCTGCCGGGGTTCGAAGGGCTCCTCCAATCCGTCCTCACCCGCTACGTCGACGCTCATGCCGGCCGATTTCTCAAGGACAGCGGGGAACAGTTGCTCCTCGCTCTCGATCCCGAGTGGGTGCGTCAGATGGCCGACGAAATCTGGGACGCGGTCGCCGATCAGTCGCTTGTCGACGCCGTGTCGGCCTTCACGGCGCGCGATCTCGAGGACTTCGTCGTGCTCGGATACGAGTTCTGGTTGAAGTTCAGGAAGACCGCTTACTTCCGTGCCGTATCGACCGACGTGGTGAACGAATGGTTTCGGAAATATGGCGGCGACAGCCTTCACGCCGTCGTCCAAGACATGGGGATCACCGAGCGCATGGTGTCGGACGAGCTTCGGATCTTTCTCGGACCGATCGTCGACCATGCATTCCGTACGGGTGTCCTCGCGCAACAGATCCGCGCTCATCTCGAGCCGTTTTATCGTTCCGCCGCCGCCGAAAGCGTGTTCGCCGAATGGGCGTCGTCACGAAGGAGCACGTGAACGTCACCGAATTTCATCAACTGCGTCTGGACGCCGACGAACGCGGAGAACTCTTCGCCGAAACGTCACGCGGGACCTCCAAAGTTACGTGTTAGTGCGCATCCGGTGGGGGGACACAGGAGCCCTTACATGCGTATTTCACCCAGAATTCCCAGCCTCTGCTGCTTCTTGCTGTCGGCGATCGTCGCGGGGTGCACCACCGACGACACCATCCCTTCGCCGGGTAAAGACGGCGGCTCGACGGGCGGCGCCGCGGGCAGCGACGCGAGCACCGGCGGCAGCGCGACCGGCGGCAAGACGGGCACGGGTGGCAGTGCGAGCGGTGGAATGCCGAGCACCGGCGACAGCGGGGAGCCCGATGGCGCGGCCGATTCCGGAGCTGCCACGCCGCTCGAAAAAGACATTCAGAACATCGTCGTCATCTACGCGGAGAACCGGAGCTTCGACTCGTTCTTCGGTCACTACCCCGGCGCGCACGGCTTGAGCGACGTCCTGGACGCGAACGGCGCTCCGACGTCGGCCTACGTCCCGCAGAAGGATCGCGACGGCACGACGGTGCTCGCCAAGCTGCCGCAAACGTGGGGCGGTCTCACGGCGGCCGGCAATCCGACGGTGGTGACGCAAGCGGCGACCGACAATCTGGCCAACGGGCCGTTCCCGTTCGAGACGACGTTTGCTGTGGACGATGGCGGCGCGAAGCTCACGACCGCCGACGTCACGACGGACATCGCGCATCGGTTCTTCGAGAACCAGATGGAAATCAACGGCGGTTCGAACGACATGTACGCCGCGTGGGAAGACACCGGCGGCATCACGATGGGCTTTTGGAACACCAGTCAGACCAAGCTCTACAAGCTCGCGCAAGGCGGCGTCGTCGCCGACAACTTCTTCCAGGGTGCCTACGGTGGCTCGTTCCTGAATCACCAGTACCTGATTTGCGCGTGCGCGCCGACGGCGCCGGACTCGTTCGTGACGACCAACAAGCCGGCGATCAACGTGCTCACGACCGCGAATTCGAAGGGCGTCCCGCAACTCAAGACGGCCGCGACGTCGCCGGCGTCGGCGCTCACCGGCACGTATGCGTTCATGAGCACCGCGCCCATCGCTCCGAAGGACTACTTCGGCGCCGGCGACGGCTACCGCGCGGTGAATACCATTCAGCCCGCGTACGAGCCGAGCGGCAATTTCCCCGCGGTCGGCGCGACGGATCTGCACTACGCCGACGCGACCTCGGCCTCGACGCTTCCGCCGCAGACGCAGACGACCATCGGCGACTTGCTCACGGGCAAGAGCGTCGACTGGGCTTGGTACGCGGATTCCTGGGACGCGGCGACGGCCGACGGCATGCAGCCCGCCGGCTCCATGAGCACGGTGATCTACACGCCATCCGGGCCGCGTGGCGCACCGGATTTCCAGACGCATCACCATCCCTTCAACTACTACGCCGCGTTCGATCCGGTCGTTCACGCGGACTATCGCGCAGCCCACTTGAAGGACTACACGAAGATGGTGAGCGACGCGGCCGACGGCACGTTGCCCGCCGTCGCGTTCTTCAAGCCGACCGGTAACTTCAACATGCACCCCGGCTACGCCAACATCGACGATGGCGACGCTCACATCGCCGATCTCGTGAGCAAGCTGAAGGCCGGCCCGCAATGGGATCACATGGTGGTCATCATCACCGTGGACGAGTACGGCGGTCAGTGGGACCACGTCGCGCCGCCGAAGGGCGACCTCGTCGGACCCGGGACGCGCATTCCGGCGATCATCCTGTCGCCGTACGCGAAGGCCGGCACGGTCGACCACACGCAGTACGACACCGCCTCCATCCTTCGCCTGATCACGCATCGGTTCGGAGTCGCCTCGTTGCCGGGCCTCACGGCGCGCGACGCCGCGCTCGTGAAAAATGGCGGCAAAGCGATGGGCGATCTGACGAACGCGTTGACCTTGCCCTGAGCGATCCGCGAACGAACCCGAAGCGAACCTCGGCACCGTCGGGGTTCGCTTTTGGGTTTTGTTGCCGTGCGCGACGGTCGCGTCAGGGTTTCGCGGCGTTCGCGACGAGGTCCGCGTCTGTGAGCGTGCCCAGGAACGCGAGCATGTCGCGAATTTCTGCTCGCGTCAGCGCCGGCCGCTCGCCGGGTTTGCGACCGAACGGCGGCGTTTGCTCCACGTTGGCGCGGTATTCGGGCGGCATGTCGTTGTACAGGTCCACGGTGCCGTCCGGATTTTTCGGAAACCACTTTTTCGGATTCGTATCTCGTTCGGCATAAAATTCTAGCACTTCCTCGAGACGATGAAACACGCCGTTGTGAAAGAAGACCCGTCTCAGGGTGACGTTGCGCAAGGTCGGCGCTCGGAACGCGCCGCAATACTTCTTCTCCGCGGATAAATCCGTGCGCAGGGGACCACACAAACCCAAATCGAAAAAAGTCGGATCCTTGTTCGCCGAGATGGCCGGGTTGCGCGGCACGCCGACGGCGACGAACCCGAAGTCGGTGAATCCCGGAAACGCGCCGCGCCGGATGAGGCTCGGGTGACAGCTCGCGCAGTTGCCTTTCTTGGGGTCGTTGAAGAGCGAAAGGCCT
>DATBBD010000783.1:0-3490 GCA_036271175.1 Polyangiaceae bacterium
TCGGCTTCCAGGCCGACAGCGAGACGGTTCAGCTCCGCGGCGCGAAGGTCTACCGCAAGAACGGCGCGGTCGACGAAGCGATCGAGAGCGGCGAAGGCGCCGCCGACGATCCGGCGATCGCGATGTACACGTCCGCGCGCACCTTCTACATCCAATTCCCGCGCCTCGAGCCGGGCGACGTCGTCGAGCTGAAGTACCGCATCGACAGCACCAGCGCCGAAAATCAGATCGCGGCGTACTTCGGCGACGTCGCGTATCTGCAATCGTCCGAGCCCATCTCGCACGCCGAATACGTACTCCTCACGCCGAGTAGCCGGAAATTCTACTTCGACGCCGTGCGCGTTCCGGGGCTCAAGCAAGTCACCGAGGCGAAGGGCTCACAGCGCGTCTATCGGTTCTTCGCCGACGACGTGCCGCAGATTTCGCCCGAGCCCGCGATGCCGCCGTGGCCGAGCCTCCTCGGCTATGTCCACGTCTCGACGTTCGAGAACTGGAGAGACCTCGGCCGCTGGTACTGGGGCCTCATTCACGAGCAGTTCGACGTCGACGACGACACCCGGAAGCTCGCGAAGAAGATCGCGGAAGGCAAGGAAACGCCGCTCGACAAGGTGAAGGCCGTCTACGATTGGGTCGTCGGCAGCACGCGCTACGTCGGGCTCGAATTCGGCATTTACGGCTACAAGCCGCACCGCTGCGTCCAGACCGTGACCCGCGGCTGGGGCGACTGCAAAGACAAGGCGACCGTCATCGTCACACTCTTGAAGGAGCTCGGCATCGATTCGACGTTCGTGATCGTCCGGTCCGGCATGCGCGGCGACTTCGACTCCAAGGTCGCGAGCCTCGCGCCGTTCGATCACGCCATCGTGTACGTCCCGTCGCTCAACCTCTATCTCGACGGCACCGCCGAATACACCGGCTCGTCGGAGCTGCCGGCCATGGACGCCGGCGCGCTCGCGGTCCGTCTGAACAAGGGCAACCCCGAAATCGTACGCCTCCCGATTCCCGATCCGGAGACGAACGCGCGGCGGCGCGAGGTGACCGCGGTCGTGCACAAGGACGGCGCTGCCGCGCTCGACATCGCGTACGAGACCGCCGGCACCACGGCGTCGTCGTGGCGACGACGGTTTCACCCCGAAAGCACGCGACGCGATCGATTGAGCGAAGATCTCGCCGGCGAGTTTCCGGGTTTCGCGATCGCACCGGGCCCGACCGGCATCACCACGAGCGACCTCGACGATCTCGAAGCGCCGGTGAGCATGAAAATCCGCGGCGCCGCCACGCGGTTCGGGCGCAAGGAAGGCGACAATTTGAGCCTGCCGGTCACCCTGAGCATGCGCCTCACCCCGATCTACGCGTCTCTGTCGACGCGAAAGCTCGACGTGAACTTGCCGCCGCTCGGAACCCTGAACGATACGATCACCGTGAAATTGCCGCCCGGATTCCACGTCGTATCGGCCCCCGGCAACGCCAAAGGCGACACGCCGTTCGGCGCATTCTCGGTCACGTTCGAAGAACAACCCGGCAAGGTCGTCGTGAGCAGCCGCTTGACCGTCAAAGTCGTGAAGGTCACGCCCGATCGCTACGGCGCGTGGAAGCAGTTCTGTGAAGACGCCGACGCCGCGCTCACGCCTCGTCTCGTGATCGGACCCGCATGAAGTCGAATTTCCGTTTGCTCGTGCCCATGACGACCCGTTTCATTTTTGGGGGCGCCTTCGCCGTCGCGGCCGCCTTGGTGGGGACCGGGTGCGCGCACCAGAAGCCCGCCGTCGCTCCGCCGCTGTCCGAGGTCCGCGACCACGGCCGTTCGACGGGAGATCCGGAAGTCGCCGCGAGCTGGCTCCTCGGCGAGCTCATGTCGCCCGGCGGCACCGCCGGCGCGGCGGCGAAGGCGCGCGCGCGTCTCGACTCGCTCGGCGCGGGCGGCATGGTCGCCGCGCTCGCACGCGCCCTCGACGACGGCCTGCACGGGCGGCTCGCCGACGCGAGCGTCCATTACCTGGAAGCGGTGGAGCGGGCGCGCGACTCGCGCGACGAACGCGCGCCGCTCGTCGCGTGGTTCGGCGCGAACCGCGCCGTCGCGCTCAGCCACGACGCGCCCGCGCTCTACGAAAAATGGCACGGCTTCGTCGATCAGGTCATCGCCGATCCGCGAAGTATCGGGTGGCGCGCGCGGAGCGAGCTCGTGGAGTGGGCGCTCGACGAAGCTTCATCCGCCGGCGCGACCGACGCCGACCAGCGCGGCGTCGCGCTCTACGGTTGCATGACGAAGACGCGACTCGCAGGGCCGTTCGGACGTGGCGCGGCGGTGGACGCCGTTCGCCACTTCAGCGTCGAAGATCCGGGTCCGTGGCCCGTACACTTTCCCACCGAAGTCGGCGCTTCGCGGCCGCCGCGCGTCGTCACGGTGGAGTCGCACTCGTGCTCGCTGAAGGCCGAGAACTCGACGTCGGACGGCATCTATTACGCCGAGACGTATTTCGATCTTCCCGACGCGCGGGACGTCATCCTCGCCGTTCAAGGCACGCTCGCCCTCCGCGTCGACGACGCGCTCGTGCTCGATCGCGACGTTCGTCAGTGGGGCGTCTGGCCGAAGTTCGGCGTCGCGCTTCACCTCGGTGCGGGCCGTCATCGCATCGTGGCGCGCCTCAGCGAGCCGAGCACGTCGATCCGGCTCATGCACCCCGACGGCACGCCGATGCCGGTCACGATGAGCACCGACTCGAGCCGGGGTTATTCGCTCGATCCGCCCATCGTCGACGAGGACCCGAACTTCCTCGCGCGCTTCATTCACGGAGGCGTGCTCCGCGATCCCGGCGACGACCTCGTCCGATTCCTCAGCGGGTTCATGGCCCACGTCGAGAGCAGCGACGACGTCGCGTCGGTGTTCGTCGGTCCGCTCATCAAGGATCTGGATCAGGCCACGGGCCCGGCGCTCTCCGTCGCGGCGCTCTTCGCCGGTGACGACCCGATCTTCGAATCGTCGCAAGCCACGGATCTGGTGCGCGAGCTGCACGAGCGCGCGGCGAAGAAAGATCCTCACCTCTGGGCGTCGCGGCTGTCGCTCGCGCTCGGCGTCGCCGAGAGCAAGGGCGCCGAAGAGGCGGTTCCCGAGCTCGGCCGCCTCGCGGTGGAATTCCCCGGCGTCCCCGACGTGCTCGTCGCGCTCGCTCGCGTCTACGGCGAGCTCGGCTGGCAAGCGGAGCATTCGCTCGCCATCAAGACGTTGCTCGAGCGGTTCCCGAACGACATGGCGGCGCTTCACGCCGCGGTGGACGTCTACGAAGGCGAGGGAGACACCAAGACCGTCGACGGTCTCCTCGCGCGCATCCAGAAATTGGATCGCGACGACGAAATCCGTTTCACGCGAGCCCTGGCCCGCGAGGACTACAAGACGGCGATCGCCGAGCTCGAGCGCATCGCGAAGCTCCACCCCGAGCAAAAAGACATCGCCGAGCGCATCGACGAGGTCAACGTCCGGGCCGGCTCGGGC
>DATBBD010000784.1:0-3622 GCA_036271175.1 Polyangiaceae bacterium
GAGTACGGTTTCGTCACGCACGCGAAATACGTCACGCGGGTCCTCGCGATCTCGAAGCCCTACGATCTCGCGCCGTATCGCGACCGCATCGAGAAGGGGCTCGCGCGCACCAAAGACAAAAAGATTCGCGAGCAGATCGCGGGTGCGTTCGGAAAGAAGACGAAGCCGCCGAAGCCGAAGACGTTCGACGCCGCACGCGGCTTTCGCTTCGACGTGCATCGCGCCGCACTCGTGAAAGCGGCGCTCGCGGCATTGAAAGGAAAGAAGCTGCCGGCGCCGATCGAAGAGCTCCGGCTGACCGGGATGCCCGAGATGATCCGACTCGAAGGCCTCGTGCTCGAAGGCGAGGGCGACACGATCGAGCTCATGTTGAAGTTGCCGAAGGACGCGATTCCCGGCCACTCGGACGACAGCGCCGACGACGAGATCCTCTCGAAGTTCGAAAACGTCTCGTGGGGCGATATCTACGAGCTGCCGTGGTGCGTGCTCGTCCACGAACAGATCGCGGCGGCACACGAGATCGCCTCTGCTCTGAAGAAGCAGAAGATCCAATTCGCGGAGGACTGCAAGATCAGCGTCGGCGCCTACGACAGCTCTTGGGACGACGTGGACGAGTTCGAGAAGAGGTCCCGCGACAACGTCGCGGCGCTCCTCGAGGAAGAGCAGGCGGCATTCGCAGCGGCATGCTTCGAAGATCCAAAGCGCCAACGCTGGCTGCTCGCGCGCTAATTTCGAGCGCTGCGCGCTATCATCGAGACATGCGCGCTCGTCCAGTCCTCCTCGTTGCGTTGTGGGTCGCGTCTTGTGGGCCGAGCGGTGGTGGCTCGCCGGATGGCGGGGGCGATGGTGGGGGCATCGATGCGGCGGGGGACTCGATCACGACGGCGAGCGATCCGTGCGCGGCGGATGTGAGCGGCGTGTCGTCGACGACGTCGATCTCGGCGGTGTGGGCGAACGAGGGCGGCGACAAGGTCACGCGGGACGAGCTGCGCGCGACCGGGCACGCGAGCGCGGTGAACAGCAGCGTGTGGGATGGGAAATGCGTTCGTGTGTTTGGGGCGCAGAACGAAGTGATCTCGTTCGATGTCGTGCTCGAGGCGGCGACGTCGGCGGCGTCGAAGGTGAGCGTGACGCTCGGGGATCTGACGGGGCCGAACGGGTCGGTGATCCGATCGGCGTCGCGCGACAAGACGAAGGTCTTCGACTGGACGACGACCGAGGCGGAGCTCTTTTACGTTCGCTACCTCCAGATCACGGGGCTCAGCCAGCAGGCGTACGGGACGCTCGCCGATTGGCAGGAGGCGACATTTCCGAGACGCGCGCAGTGTCCGGGGATGACGCAGCAGTCCCCGACGGTGAAGCCGACCGGGAGCGGGTGCGCGTGGGCTTCGCGTCCGGTCGCGAACAAGTTCTACCCGGACATCGCAGTGCCGCTCGAGCTCGTGCCGACGTTCGATATCGCATCCGCGAACAATCAATCGATTTGGGCCGACGTCTACATTCCAAAGTCCGCCGTGCCGGGCGTCTATGGAGGGATCGTCACGGTCTCCGAGAACGGAACGGTCACGCACGAGGTTCCGGTGAGCCTGCGCGTGCGAAACTTCGCGCTGCCCGACGCGCCGAGCGCGAAGACGATGCTCTTCACGTCGTCCGGCGACATCCGCCCGCGCTACGGCACGGACGCGCTCACGCAAACCGCGGTGACGAACACGCGCCTCCTCGCGCACCGTCACAAGATCTCGCTCATCGGCGACGACTCGAATCAAAGCGGGACGCAGCCAGGCGCCGATTACGTGCCGGTGCTCGATGGCTCGCTCTTCACGGCGGCGAATGGATATGCGGGACCCGGCGCGAGCACGGCGCAAGACGTGTACTCGATCGGCACCTACGGCGGGATCACCGAGGGCTCGACGCAGACCGCGTTCACGAACGCGTTCAACGGTTGGGAGACGTGGTTCGAGGCGAATTCGCCGAAGACGGAACGCTTCGTCTACTTGTGCGACGAAGTCGCGTGCCAGAATTCGACGCCGACGCTCGCGACGCAGCTCGGTTGGTGGAGCTCGATTTCGGGCGCCGGGTCGAAGCTCCACACGCTCGCGACGCAGCCGCTCGTCAAAGCGCCCGCGACGCTGAGCGATCCGACGTCGAGTTGGGCCTTCAGCGACGGAACGACCACGGCCGACCAAACGGCGGCCGACGCGGTGACCGCCGCAGAGCCGGCGCGCCGCATCTTCGCCTACAACGGCCAGCGCCCCGGCGCGGGCTCGTGCGCGACCGAGGACGACGGCGTCGCGATGCGCGAGCAGCCGTGGGGACAATACAAGAAGAAGATCGATCGTTGGTTTTGGTGGGAGGCGACCTACTACGACGACTTCCAACAAGGGCTCGGCACGGTCGATCTGTTCCAGAGCGCCAACACGTTCGGCACGACGCACGCCGATCCTTCGTACGGTCAAGCCGGCGGCGCGAACAGCAATGGGCTCTTTCTCTATCCCGGCACGGACGTGAAGTTCCCCGCGAGCTCGTACGGGCTCGATGGTCCGATCGCGAGCCTACGCCTCAAGCACTGGCGCCGCGGAATTCAAGACGTCGATTACCTCACGCTCGCCGCCGCGAAAGATCCAAACGCCGTCGCGTCGATCGTCAATCAAGTCGTGCCCAAAGCTCTTTGGGAACAGCAGTGCGTCGACCTCAACGACTGCTCGTACACGTACGCGCCCGCCGCATGGAGTGACAACCCCGACGACTGGGAATCCGCCCGCTCGCAGCTCGCCCACATCATCGACGGGCAGTGATCGCGCGTCCATCCGGCGCGGACGTGGTATCTTCATGGGTGTATGTCTGCGCGTCGATGGGTCGAATATCCATGCTTCGTCACTGCATGCTTCTCGTGCTCGTGCTGGGTTGCGGCGGTGGCTCGCCGAGCGTCGATGACGCGTCCGTTCCCGATGCGTCGGTGAGCGACGTCGCGAACGAGAACCCGTCACCGCAGACCGATTCTGGGACCGACGCGGCGGATGCCGCGATCGAAGGCGGTCTTCCCTACCTCGTTGGCATCAAGACGAACGGCGTCGCCAACGGACCGGCGACCGTCGAAGGCTGGCTGGGGCGCCCACTCGATGTTGCGGGCACGACCATCACCACCACGAGCTACATCGGCATCAACAAGCCTTACACCAATGCGTCGAACGGCTATCCGATGCTCGAAGTGTCTTTTCCACTCCTCAGTATTTTCGGTGAAACCAACAAACTCGACGATCTCGCGAAAGCCGCCGCTGGAGATTACGACGCAACCTATACGCAGATGGCGCAAGCTCTCGCCGCTTGGAAGAACCCGCTTTTGTCCGCGCGCATCGGCTGGGAATTCAACGGCAACTGGTACGCGTGGTCGAACGGCGTGGGCACGAACGCGACGTATGCCAACTACGTTTCCGCGTTCAAACACGCCGCCGCGATCATCAAACAGTACAATCCGAAGGTCATGATTCAGTGGTGCATCGCCAGGGAACAACCCGAGCCCACTCCGTACTGGCCGGGCGCGTACGACGCACAAAACAATCCCGGCGGAGTGGACGTGATCTCGATCGATTTTTATCAGGCGAACATCACGACGTATTACAAG
>DATBBD010000785.1:0-2334 GCA_036271175.1 Polyangiaceae bacterium
CGTATTTCCATTGGAGTCCGTGGATGCTAGGTTCGCGAGATGGATCGCGCGTCCGTGGAGCTTCGCGTCGGCGGCCAGACGTTCCGCGTCGTTGCCAGCGCGAGCGCCGATGAACTCGAGCGCCTCGCCGGCGTAGTGGACGGCAGGCTCCGCGAGATCGCCCAATCGAGCGCGTTCCATCCCCAGAGCATGTTGCTCGTCGCCATCTCGCTCGCCCATGAGCTCGAGCAAGAACGCACGCGCCGCCGCGACGTCGAGGCACGCTCGCGCGAGATGCTCCGTTCACTGCTCCAGCGCATCGACGGCGCGCTCGAATTGTCGGCCGCGAAGGACCCCGAAGTCCGCCCGAGCCCCGACGCCGACGAACTCCACCCTTAGACACCGACTGGTTCGAGGGAAACCCCTCGTCGAACGAATCGGAGACCGACGAAGCGGCCGGGCGTCCGCCGACCACCATGTTCGGCGATAGCGGCACGTCGAGAAAAAGTCGGAGCAGTTTCTGCGCGCGCCGCGAGAGCGGGCCCCGCTCGCCCGGACGGCGGGCGCTTCAACGGAACACGCGAAGCGTCAGATCGACGAGCGCTTCGACGTCCGCGGTGACGTCCGCGCTCGTTCCGGCGGCGACGCGGACCGCGAGCGCTTCATAGGCGCCCGTGACGGCAGCAAGCCTCGCGTCGTCGACCGCGCGTCCAACGGTCCCCGCCGCGCGAGCACCCGCCAAGATCGTCGTCAGACGCGACGCGAGGATCCGATGCGTGCTCAACCGACTCTCGGATCGCACGTGCCCGCCGAAGATGGACGTCGCGCATTCTGGGTTCACTCTCGAGTACGCGAGACACGCGGACGCGACGCTTCGCAGCTGCGCGATCGGCGTCGCCGCCCGCGACGCGCCGGCGTCGAGTGCATGTTCGAGATCGCGCACGGCGATCTCGTCGAGCGCTGCGACGACCGCATCGGCGTCTTCGAAGTGTTCGTAGAACGTATTTCTGCCGACGCCCGCGAGCCCGACGATATCGCTCACCGTGAGCGGGCCGTCACCCGCCGCGCGAATGCGAGCCGCAGCGCCCAAGATCGCGCTCCGATGCGCGTCGGCTCTCGCCTCGCCGCCGACCGAACGGTCCCAGCGCCCTCGACGATCGTCCATGAGAAAATACGATCGTTTTTATAGCTCCTTCATCGACGACGGAGAACCGTCAGAGCGGCGTGAAGGAAGCCGGCGATCGTGGAAGCCCCGGACGGAAAAGTTCAGGTCGAACGGAGCCTGCCGGGTTGGCCATCGAGGCAAAAACACGTCATCGAGTTTATACCGGCCGGTACATGTACGCTCATGGTTCGATACTTACATAAGCAACGTGAATACAGATAGTTATAATAATACTTCTCCGTGCTTTTCTGGTTGAGACACGTCGAGTGCGGAACCTCAGAAGGCCCACCGGATCTGGACGACCTCCGTTCCCGCGAGGGGCGCGTTCGCCGCGGCGCCACTAAGTAAACGTTGCCGATGTTGTCGCGGACGCGACGAGGACCGCTGAAGGCGCGCCGAGGGGCCCGCGGGTTCGACCCTGCCGCTGTCGGCCAACGGAGCCAAAGGGCACTTCCGTTTCGAACGAGCCCTCGTCGCGAAAGCTCTCCCTCGAAGCCGAACCGGACTGAGCGGTAATTGGCTGGCGCTCGAGCCCCGCTGATCTAAGAGTCGGGGCGTGTCGCTGAATGACGACTTACGGCGGGAGCTGGTGACTCTTCGCGAGGCAGGTCTGCTCCGTGAACCGTCGGATGCGGCGGGCGCTGCGACCGATGTGACCAGGAACGACTATCTGGGATATGCGCATCGAGTTGTTTCACGTGAAACGGTCGCGCCGTTGGGCGCGGGTGCCTCACGGCTTATTTTCGGCACCAGGCCCGAGCACTTGGCGCTCGAGGCGGAGGTCGCGGATTGGGTCGCGCAGCCCGCGGCCTTGTTGTTCAGCAGCGGCTATGTCGCGAACCTTGCAACCGTGTCGGCCCTGGTCCGTCCGGGCGACACCGTGATTTCCGATGAGCTGAACCACGCCTCGATCATCGACGGCTGCCGACTCTGCCGAGGACGGACGGTGGTTGTCCCCCACCTCGACCGGGAGGCGATGGAGACCGCGCTCGCCATGCCGTGCGAGGGACGGCGCTGGGTCGTCACCGAGTCGTACTTCAGCATGGACGGCGACTCGCCGGACCTCGTCGCGCTCCGCGCACTCTGCGATCGCTACGACGCCGCGATGATCGTCGATGAAGCCCACGCGCTCGGCATTTTTGGCGATAGCGGCGCAGGTCTCTGCCGCGCCGCGGGGATCGTCCCGGACG
>DATBBD010000786.1:0-1661 GCA_036271175.1 Polyangiaceae bacterium
CTCGCGCGTGGCGACCGCGAAAAGATGGTCGAGCTTCTTCAGCGATGGCTCGCGGTCGACCCGGACGCCTGGGACGCGGCCGATCGCATCGCGCACGTCTTCTCGGAAGAGCAGCGCTGGGAAGAACTCACGGCGCTTTACGAGTCCGTCCTCGCGCGCTCTTCCGACGCGACCGTCGCCGTCGATCTCGCGCTGAAGATCGACGCACTCTGTCGCGATTTCTTGAAGAACCCAGGACGTGCGGCCGCGTCGCTCGAACGCGCCGCCGGGCTCGCCCCGGACAACGCGGGGCTTCAGTTTCGGCTCGCGCAAATCTACGAGGCGCGGCACGAGTTCGCCGCGGCGCTCGCGCACCTCTCCGTGGGGCTTCGCGCCGAACCGGGGCGTATCGATGGGTACCGCACCGCGCTGAATCTCTTTCAGCGCACGCATCGCGCGGACGCCGCGTGGCATGCCGCGTGCGCACTCGAAGCGCTCGGCGCCGCCGACGTGAACGAGTCGCTGCTCGCCTCCGCCCATCGGCCGGAAGGGTTGATTCCGGCGCGCGACTGCCTCGGTGATGGGCCGTGGATCGAGCGGCTCTTTTGCCCCGAGCGCGACGCCGTCGTCGATCGACTGCTGAACGCCATCGGCGACCAAGCCATCGTCGAGATCGGCATCGAAACGGCGCGGCGCAAGCGCCGGCTCGTCGCGACCGATCCCGCGACGGAGCAAGATCCGAACACGAGCACGGCGACGCTCCTGAAGACGCTCGCGTGGTCTGCTCGGCTCCTCAGTATTCCCGTGCCGAGGGTCCACGTCGATCCGGCGCTTCAAGCGCCGTTCGTCGTCGTTCCGACGCAGGAGCCGACGGTCGTCGTCAGTCGCTCGCTCGGCAGTGGGCTCGGCATGCCCGAGCTCGCGTTTCTGTGGAGCCGGCAGCTCGCCGCTTTCCGGCCCGAGCACCGCGCGTCGATCTTCTTTCCGAGTGCGCCCGAGCTGTCGGCGCTTGCCGAGGCCGCGCTCTCGCTCGGTGGCGCCCCGGATCTGCCGTTCAAGCGCCTGGACGGCGACGCGAAGCTGTTCGCTCGCGCCTTGAAGCGCTACTTGTCGCCGCGCGCCGCGAACGAGCTCGACGAATTGGTGCGGTTGCTTCCGGTCTCCGAAATCGGGGCGCGCGTCGCGTCGTGGGCGAAGTCGGTCGAGCTCGCAGCGGGCCGAGTCGGCTTGCTTGCGTCGGGGGATCCCGAGCTCGCCGCCGGGTTGATCCGCCGCTTCCCGCTCGCCGGCTCGACGACGGCCGAGGAGCAGATCAAAGACGTGCTCGCGTACTCGATCAGCGACGAATATGGCCTACTCCGCGAACGCCTGGGTCTAGCTATCTCATAAACCTACTGCGCCCCCCGCTGCGTCGGTCGGCCTCCTCGACGTAGCAGCGTACGTCTGCGTCGGCCTTCCTAGCATCGGGGGGCTCGCTACGGTTTCTGAGATAGCTAGATACCTTCTAAGACGGAGACAGTTCCGTTGCGCGCTCGGCGATCCGCGCCACGACCTCAGGAGCGAACTGCTTCACGATGCCGAGGAACTGGGGATTTTTCATGCCGAGGCTCAGGAACGTCTTCCGGTAGGCCGCGTGTTGAACGGCGATCACGTCCTTGGTTTCGGTATCCGTGAACGCGCGG
>DATBBD010000787.1:0-9274 GCA_036271175.1 Polyangiaceae bacterium
TCTCGGATCCGGATGAGCCCAGTGAGCGCGGCGACCGGGGCCGCCCAGCGTTCGACGACGTACGCCTTCACGTAATCGAGTCCCCGGTCGACGCCAGCGAACGTATCGCCGACCTTCAAGTAAAACGTGTTCGGGAACAGGTACCCGTAATAAGCAAACCGCCAGGCGAAGTACGAGCCGTAGCAACCGACGAACGTTCCGGCGGCCCGCGCGAGAGCGCCAAGCAATGCCTTCCGATTGCTTTTGGCGGCTCGCGCCGCAGCCACGGCCTCGGTGACGAAAAACGATGCGGCCCAGAGCAGGCCATCGGGGCGTGTCATGGCGACGAGTGCCAGGCTCACGCCGAGCACGAGCTCCCATCGCCGAAACCGGTACACGCTCGCGATGAGCCCGGCGAGCATGCACACGACGAGTAGGTGGTTTTCGAGGGAGAACACGGCGTAGGAAACGTAGGAATCGTCGAAGGCGACGAGCAGGACCGCGATCGTCCAGGACGAACGATGCGTGAGTACACGCCGGGCGACGATCGCCACGGCGACGAGCCCGAGCAACGCCAGGGCGAGCGTCGTCAGAAACGCCGCTTCTGCGAAGCGCACCGGGTCTCGGCCGACGAGCGGCCAAAGGGGTGCGAGCACCGCGACCCACAAGAAATTCGTATAGCCCTCGACTCGCTCGCCAATATTGAAGACGACTCCGTTTCCGGCGATCCAGTTTTTCGCGTACTGAAACGAAATGTACGCGTCGTCGATGGTGTTGTAGCGGTAGAGAGCCCGGTAGCGACACGCTGTAATCGCGAGCAACGCGGACGAAAGGAGCACTGTCCACACGAGCGGCACGCGCAGCCAAGGCCAGGTGCCGCGTGGTTCGAGGTGCGCTGCTCGACGTATACTCGCCCAGAGCGCGACGAGAGCGAGCGGCCCCGCAATGGCCAGTGCGACGGTCTGCTCGCTGAGCTCCGCTTCTGCTTCCGGTCGACCCTTTCGCTCGGCGAAGCGTGGCGGGATCTCCGCCTGCGGCGTGTCGAAGAGGGCGAACTCGGCGACGGCGTACGAGCCATCGCCCCCGCGCGGTTCGAGACGTACGTAGCGGGCCGTCTCGTCGAGCTGCCGAGTGTAGCGAACCTGGAGCTGCGGCTGAGCCACACTCGGCGCTTCCCAGATCGTCCTCCACGATCGGCCATCGTTCGACGCGAGGACCGCGTAGATATCGTTGTCGTCCGCCTGAATCCACGCGGCCGCTATTTTTCGCAGCGATCCCAGGTCCCACTCCGCGCCGCCGCCCGCGCCGATCACGCTCGTCAGATCGGAGTTCCACAGATCACCGGCAACGGCGCGAACGCCGTCGGTCATTCGCTCCGGTCGGTGAGCGTGCGTGACCGAAGTGGGCGAGCGATCTCGAAGGAGATCGCCGTCAAACGGGCGCGCACGGCAGCCCGTCGCCAATGCCGCGAGCGTGAAGATCGCGAGCCACGACACCACGCTGTGAAGACTGCCGATCGCGACCGCCCGCGTTGTCCACTCAGTCGCTCGCGATGCCTTCAGGTATGCGAATCGGGGCTGCTGCCCGTCACGCCGCTTGTGTGACCCAGTTTCCCTGCGCAATTTCGCCCGAACAAAGCACCCGGTGTGCCAAGCTTCGTTTTTGCGGATTTTGAGCGCTCCTTCGCGCGGTTGGCTCACGTGTGCCAGGAGCGTCCGGCGATCCGATGGGCGAAGCGTGGTCAGCGCCACCCGTACGTCGCTCGAACCGCAAGCAGAGCCGCGGTAGACCCCCCGGGTCTGGCGAGGATGAACGCCGGAACGCGGAGGCTACCAGAGCACGTTCGCGTCCAGCACGAAGCCGGCGAGGACGGGCTCGCCGGAGATCTCGCGCGGATCTTCCAGCGATTCGACGGCCGCGCCGGGACGGTAGACGTGGACGTGTCGAGCGTACGGATCGATGAGAAAGCCGAGCGCGGCGCCGTTGGCGATGTACTCGCGGAGCTTGGCGTGAAGGTCGTCGACCGAATCGGACCGAGGGCGGATCTCGACGACGAAGTCCGGACAGAGGGGCACGAACTTCTCGCGCTGCTCTGGAGTGAGAGCGTCCCAGCGTTCTCGCTTCACCCAGGCGACGTCGGGAGCGCGTTCAGCGCCGTTCGGTAGCACGAACCCGGTTGACGAATCGAAGCCGAGGCCAGTTCCGTCTTTCTCGACCCAGATCCCAAACGCGACGATCAGCTTGAAGTTCCGGTTCCCCGTCGCTCCGCCGGTGGGTGACATGATGACGACTTCCCCCTCCGCGGTGCGCTCGATCCGGAGATCCCGGTTGATCCGGCACAGCTCGAACAGTTCGGAATCGGTGAGTCGGATCGCCGAACGGATCCGCATCGGCAGCTGTGCGGTGGAGGCGACGATGTGCACCGAACCCGCATCCGACGGAGCGGATCCTCCGAGTGAGTGCGCTTCCAACGTTTCCGCCACAACCGAAGGTTACGCCGACCCTTTCAAGGGTGCCACCGGGGATTCCTCTGCGCCCGCAGCGTCGTACACGGCGTCGACGGTGAGGGTGCAACCAATCGAGTTCACGGCGACGGATTGTCCGCGACCGGCCTCGGCACGAACCCATCCGACGTTCTCTCGCTGCCAGAGCTCGATTCGACGTTCCTTTTGCGAAACGAGGACCACGGCGTCGAGGGACGCGATTTTCTGGTAGTGCGCGAGCTTCTCGCCACGGTCGTACGCTTCGGTGCCGTCGCTCAAGACCTCGACGATTGCCTTCGGATTGACGACCGCTTGGCGATCTTCGAGATCGCTTTCGACGTCGCCGCGGACGACGGTCGCGTCGGGATACGTGGCGAGGCCCGTGGCGACGACGCGCACGCGAAGGTCGGAGTTGTACACGCGACAAGGCGAGCCACCGAGCTGATTGCCAAGGGACGTCACGACAGCCGCGCCGAGGGCTGCGTGCAACGGGGTGCCGCCCGCCATGGCGTAGATTTCGCCGTCCAAGAACTCGTGCTTGGTTACGCTCGCGTCCTCGAGGGAGCGGTACTCGAGGTACGTGTAGCAATGGAGCCGCACCGGCAACGTCCTCGCACCGGAGCGTAGCACGGCGCCAAAATCACCGCGAAAACCGCGGTTGGCGCGCGCGGCGACGACAAAATGGTGATAGAGACGGCATTCGTTGGGCGGCCGGCCGCTCGACAGCCAAGGAGCTTCTTCGATGACTTCACTTTCGCAACGCGCGGTCGCTGTTCGTTACGCCACTTCGACGCTCGCACTCGGCGCGCTGTTTCTCGCGGCGTGCAGCAACAGCACGTCGCTCGGTAAGGCCGACGCGGCGAGCAGTGAACCTCCGCCGAGCAGCGGCGTCACGTGTTCCGGCAAGGCGAAGCCAGGCGCCGCTGACAGCACGTTCGACGGCGGCATCGGCTACGACAACGTGCAGGTGCCGGGGCAGGACGGCGGGGTGCGCGAAGCGATCGTGCACGTGCCGGCGAGCTACGACCCGACGAAGGGGACGATGCTCGTCGTGAACATGCACGGGCTGCTCGGGAACGACGTGCAGGAGGCGAACTACACGAAGATGTCCGAGGTGGCGGATCAGAAGAACTTCATCGTGGTGTATCCGCAGGGGCTGAGCGGCTCGCTCGGCACGAGCTGGAACGCGGGCGTGTGCTGCTTGAACACGAACGACGACGTCGGGTTCATCCGGCACCTCGTGACGAAGCTCGAGTCGGACTACTGCATCGATCCGAAGAAGGTGTTCGCGACGGGGCTGTCGAACGGCGCGATGATGTCGTATCGCCTCGCTTGCGAAGCGTCCGACGTGTTCGCCGCGGTGGCGCCGGTGTCGGGCTCGGTCGAGGTCGGGACGTGCGCGCCGCCGCGTCCGGTTCCGGTGCTCGCGTTCCACGGGACGTCGGACTCGATCGTGCCGTACTACGGCGGCACCGACGGTATCGTGCACGTCCTTCCGATCCCGTCGGTGGCGAAATCGATCAACCAGTTCAAAACCATCGACGCCTGTCCGGACGCGAACGATACGTCCACCGACGTGGACGCTTCTTTCGTGGACTCGAAAACGGTCTATCAGAAGGGCGACGCCACGTGCCGTTCGTGGTCGCCGTGCGCCGCGGGGAGCGAAGTCGAGCTCTGCACGATCACTGGCGGCGGGCACGCGTGGCCGGGAAGCGGAGCGTCGTTCGGCGCGGGCATCGCGAGCAATGACATCGACGCGTCGAGTTACATCATCGACTTCTTCTTGAAGCACCCGATGCCGTGAGCGACGCCGCGTTGCGGCAATTCAGTAGTGGCAAAAGTGGCCGGTGAGCCAAAATCGACGGGACGCGGCTCTTCGGCTCTGCTACGACGATTGCGCTGATGACTGGGCATAAGCGGCGATCCCGATGGACGCCGACCGACCGCCCCGAAACACAGAGGCACATCGCATGTACTCGTTCGAGCCGACAGAAGAGCAGCAATCGATCATCGATACGGTGCGCGACTTCGCGAAGACCGAAATGCGTCCGAAGAGCATGGAGGCCGACGAGAAGAATGATCTTCCGGCGGGGTTCCTTCAGAAGTCGTGGGAGCTCGGGCTCGCGGTCGCGGGGATCCCCGAGGCGTACGGCGGGAGCGGCATCGAGCGTTCCGCAGTGACCGGCGCGCTCCTCGCCGAAGAGCTCGGGTACGGCGACGTCGCGATGGGCCTCGCCACCCTGGCGCCGGCGCTCGTCGCGTATCCGGTCGTCGACTACGGCACCGAAGAACAGAAGAAGAAGTATCTGCCGCTGTTCACCGGCAGCGCGTTCCCGAAGGCGACCGCGGCGGTGCTCGAGCCGACGTGGGACTTCGATCCGACCGAGCTCACGACGATCGCGACGAAGAAGGACGGCGGCTACGTCCTGTCCGGCAAGAAGTGTCTCGTGCCGCTCGGCTCGACCGCGGAGTTGTTCCTCGTCTACGCGCGCGACGGCGGGCCGGGCTACGACAACGTGCGCGCGTTCTTCGTGCCGCGGAGCGCGCCGGGCCTCACGGTCAGCGAAAAAGAAAAGAACATGGGCGTGAAGGCGCTCGACACCGTCGGGCTCACGTTGAACGACGTGAAAGTGCCGAAGGAAGCCGTGCTCGGCGGCGACAAAGGCGTGAACTTCGAGCGCATTATGAGCTACTCGCGCGTCGCCCTGTCGTCGCTCGCGATCGGCGTCTCGCGCGCCGCGATGGATCACTCGATCACGTACGCGAAAGAGCGCTACGCCTTCGGGGAGCCGATCGGACAGCGCCAGGCAGTGGCGTTCATGATCGCCGACATGGCCCTAGAAATCGACGCGATGCGCGTGATGGCGTGGGAAGCCGCGTGGCACCTCGACAAGGGCGAGACCGCGACGAAGGAGACCTTCCTGATGAAGATGTACTCCGACAAGAACGCGCTCAAGGTGACCGACAACGCCGTCCAGGTGATGGGCGGACACGGCTACATTCGAGAAAATCCGGTGGAAGGCTGGCTGCGCCACGCGCGCGGCTTCACGACGTTCGACGGCATGGCGCTGGTCTGAGCGTAACGACCCCACCCTTTCAAAGATTTTTAGGAGCCAGAACCATGATCGACTTCGAGCACCACCCCGTAGTTCAACAGACCGGCATGATGATCAGTCAGATGGCGGAGAGCATGATGCGCCCCGCCGCTCGTGAAGTGGACGAGCACGAGCACACCGATCCGACCGCGTACATCAACTTCATGTGGGACGTGATGAAAAGCGGCGCCGGCGGCGCGGCCGCGACGCAGTTCACCGGCGGCAGCCGGAAGAAGGACAAGGACGCCGACCCGAACGCGCCCAAGAAGCCCGGCTTCGGTAACGTCCTCGGCGCCGTCTCGATCGAGATGATGTCGTGGGGCGACGCGGGCATCTATCTGGCAACCCCGGTTGCCGGACTCGGCGGCGCTGCGGTCGCGGCCGCCGGCACCGACGAACAGAAAGAGCGATTCCTCAAGCGCTTCCAGGAAGGCGACAAGCCGATCTGGGGTGCGATGGCGATCACCGAGCCGGGATGCGGTTCGGACTCCGCCGCGATCACGACGACCGCGACGAAGGACGGCGACTTCTACGTCCTGAACGGCCACAAGATTTTCGTCACCAGCGGCAAGCGCGCCATCGCCGACTCGAACGGCTTCGTCGTGGTCTGGGCGACCGTCGACAAGAACGTGGGCCGCGCCGGCATCAAGTCGTTCGTCGTCGAAGCCGGTACTCCCGGCATGATCCTCCTCGGCGTCGAAAAGAAGCACGGTATCCGCGCTTCCGACACCGCGCAGATCGTCTTCGAGAACTGCCGCGTCCCGAAGGAGAACCTGCTCGGCAGCGCCGAGGTCGACCTGAACAAGGGCTTCAAGGGCGTCATGGCGACGTTCGACGCGACCAGGCCGGCGGTCGCTGCGAGCGCCATCGGCATCGGCCGCGCGGCCCTGGAGTTCATTCAGGCGGAGTTCGCGAAGCAGGGCATCAAGCCGCGCTACGGCACGAACCCGCACAAGCTCACCGCCCGCGAGCGCGACTTGATGGATATGGAAGCGAACCTCAAGGCCGCCTGGCTCCTCACGCTGAAGGCGGCGTGGATGAGCGACAACAAGAAGCACAACAACCTCGAGGCGAGCATCTGCAAAGCGAAGGCCGGTCTTGCGGTGACTCAGATCACGCAGAAGGCCGTCGAGCTCATGGGCCCGCTCGGTTATTCGCGGGAAATCCTGCTCGAAAAGTGGATGCGCGACGCGAAGATCAACGACATCTTCGAGGGCACTCAGCAGATCAACATGCTGATCATCGCCCGGCGCGTGCTCGGTTACTCGCGCGATCAACTGAAGTAAGTCGCGCCTGCCCCGCGAAAGGCGCAACTCTGCGCGGTGTCACGACGCGCTGCATCGTTCGTGCAGCGCGTCGTCGCAGTGCACCCATTGAGCGGATTGCTTGACTACGGCGAACGACATTCGTATTCGTCCCGGTGGTGCGGCGACGGATGACGACGAGAGAGCACACTGGTTCAACCTGTGTAACTCGCGCGGCCCACGCTGGATGCCGTTCGTAGAAGGAGAACACACCCATGCCTGATTTTACGGCGACCTCGCCCGAGGAGCTTCGCGCCCTCATCGCGGGTCGATCGGACGACGAGATCAACGCAGGCCTCCGGACCTCCGGCGTCGGCCCCGCGCTGGACAAGGTTTTCGAGGGGATGGTGGCCGCGTTCCTGCCCGAAAAAGCCGGTGGAACCAGCGCCGTCATTCAGTACGACGTCAACGGCATCGACGGAAAGCACTCGTACCAGCTCAAGGTCGCCGACGGAAAGTGTCAGTTCCAGAAGGGCTCGCCCGACAGCGCGCGCGTCACCCTGACCCTCTCCGCACCCGATTTCCTGCGCCTCGTCACCGGCAAGCTCAATGGTCAGACCGCGTTCTTCCAGGGCAAGCTCAAGCTCTCCGGCGACATGATGTTCGCGCAAACCATGCAGTCCTGGTTCAAGATGGTTTGAGGACAGCGAGGCCCGATTGCCTTCGAGCACGCGCCCGCTCGACCGCTCTCGGTCCTCAGCGTGCATGCGCACGCTTCCGGGGCCTCACCCGGTCGATCGAGCACGCGGTCTTTGGCACTCGGGCCTCGCTCTTTTTTGTTTGAGCGTCGGCGTTTGCTTCGAGCACACGCCCGCTCGATGCCGAGCCGCAAAGACGTCGTGAGATTGTTCTTGGGGGGCGTCTCGCGCCGCACGGACTCTGGCGTCGTGAGATTGGTTTCTGGGGGGCGTCCCGCGCCGCACGGACTCTGGCGTCGTGAGATTGGTTTCTGGGGGGCGTCCCGCCCCCCTTGCCCCTTCGGGGCAGTCCCCCTGGTATTCGCTTCGCTCAAGGTAACCGCTGCGCGGCGTTGGCCGCTGCGCGACGTTAGCTGCTGCGCGGCGTTGTCGTTCACGATGTCGAGACGTCAGTGTCCGCGTCTGGGGGTGTGGGGGATGGGAGGCAGCCCCCACTCGAACCGCACGTGAAGTGCGCGAGCGAGCATCGCAGCCGGAGGCGAGAAGCGCACGCGAGTGTTCCGCGAAGGACCGCGTCGCAAGCACTAAAAAGCCCGTGGGGGATGGGAGGCAGCCCCCACTCGAACCGCACGTGAAGTGCGCGAGCGAGCATCGCAGCCGGAGGCGAGAAGCGCACGCGAGTGTTCCGCGAAGGACCGCGCTGCAAGCACTAGAAAACTCACGGCGACATTGACGTCGTGACGGTTCGCGACGGCCGCCTTAGTCCACCAGCTCCTGGCCGCGGATTTTGAGGACTTTGTTCACGAGGGCTTTGTCGAACTCGCCGTGGGCGAGGCCTTTGACGACCTTGCGGAGCAGAGCCTTCCACTCGTCGCGTTCGGCGTCGGTGAGTTTGACCAGCGTCATCTTTTCGACGAGCCGCGTGTAGGACTCTTCGTCGAGCTTACGGATGCGGTTCAGCTGCTGCACGCTGGCGCGCTTCTGGAGCTCCTCGAACGTCTCGCGTAGATCTTGCGGAAGAGCCTCGAGCGCCCCGTTACGGAAGACCATCGCACCGACGGCACAGACCAAGACCTGGTCGTTCACGTGATCGAGATAGGGCGTCCACTGGAGCTGCTCGGCGGCGAGCGCCGGCGCGCTGATGGTGTTGATCGAGCCTGACCGGAGCGCCTGGAGCACTTCCATCGGATCGACGACGACCGGGACGACGTTGCCGATCGCCGAGAACAGCGCGGGTCCCATCGGTTCGTTGCGCCAGGTCGCGGGGCGACGATTCTTCAGATCCTGCGGACGATGAATTTCGAAGCCCTTCGAGAAGCCGTGCACGAGCCCGATGTCGCCCCAGCCCACGACGCGGAAGCCGTTCGCTTTGAGGCCCGCGTCGAGATCGGGCGTGAGCGCGTCGCGCACCTCGTCGAGCTCCGACCATTTGCTCATCACGCCGGGGAGCTGCAGAACGAGCACGCTCTTGTAGATGTACGAGAGGCCGACCGAGGTGAGCGCGGCGCCGTCGAGCTGCCCCGTCTTCATCTTCGCGACCATGGAGTCTTCGTTGCCCTGGACCCCGTTGTAAAACATCTGCACTTCGAGCTTGCCATCGGTCTTCTTGTCGAGCGCCTTTTGCCAGACGCCGTAGACCTTGCCCCACGACGAGTTCTTCGGGGCGAGGCTCGCGATGCGGAGCGTGTGGTCGGCGGCGGACGCTTCGAATGCGACGGTGAGTCCGAGTCCGAGCGCGGTGAGTGCTGCGAGGCGTGCGAACCGTTTCATTCCGT
>DATBBD010000788.1:0-2204 GCA_036271175.1 Polyangiaceae bacterium
CTCCGATCCCCTCGAACGAGATAGTCACGACGGAGCCCGTCGGGCTTTGCCCGACAGGCTCCTAGGAGCCGCTTCCTAGCCGTTGCAGGGAAGCACGCGGACGATCTTGATCTTCGTCGCGCTCGAGCCGGGCGCCGCGTACGCGACGCTGCCGTCCGGATAATCGCGAAAATCCTGGAATTGGTTACTCGGGACGGCGATCGGCACCGTCGAGCCGATCGGCGCGCCGGTGCCGGCGTCGAGCACCTGCCCGACCATGTTCGTTCCCGACGCGGGCACCCAGGCGGCGAAGAGGTGGCTCCCGTATTTGACGAGATGCGGGCTGTCGCCGCTCCCCATGTCGAGGTTCGCCGTCGTCCCTCCCGACGACGTGAACTCGAGCAAGTGGAGAGTCCCGCCGTCGGTGACCAGGGTCCAGTAACTCCCCGCGGTACTCGCGAGAACGATGTTCCCCACCGACGAATCCGTCGCACTGATCGCGTCGACCAGGTTCGACGCGTTCACGTTCAAGCCCACGTGCGGATAAGCGTCGGAGCGACAGATCAATTCGTAGTGGTTCGCGGTCCCGTCCCACACGATTTTCTCGAACCCGCTGTGGCTGCATCCCCAATCGAACCCGTTCTGGCCTTTCAGCAGGGTGCCGGTCGGGTCGACGACGCGCATTTCGTCGCCTTGGTGAATGTTGATCGCGGTGTTGCCGCCGGTCGTACATGCCTGGGTGATGCTCGTGGCGGCGCCGTAATACGCGGCCCAGTTCGTCCCGTCGGACGCGAGGCGCCCGTGATGCGCGTACCACCAGATGAAATACGTCTGCGGGCCCATGGGGCCGGTCGAGTACGGCGGCAGCTGCGCGTCGGAAACGGTGAGCTTGGTGGCCCATTTTTCCGTCGTGCCGTCGAATCGCACGAGGTACATGTCGTAACAAGGGATCGCGGGACTCGGCGGGGTTCCGCAGAGGTTCGCCGGGTTGCCGCAGTTCAAGGTGCCGCCACCCTGAGCGTCTCGCGTGACCAAGATCACGCCGCCCGTGTCGTCGGCGTAGATGTCGCCGTAGTCGTTCGCCGGCAAGGTGAAACTCCCGACGACGGAGTCGCTGCAATCGAGCGTCGTCACGTGCACGTTCGCGTCGTTGCTCATCCACGCGACGCGCGAGCCGCCCGACGGAACCGCCGAGATGGAGAGCATCTTCAGTCCCGCGTCGTCTTCGTTCACGACGACGGGCGCCCCGACGTCGACTTCGTTGATCGTCACTTGAGGAGCCGTACACGCCGTCGCGGTGACCGGCGCGCACGTGCTCGCGCCCGTGCCTCCGGTCGACGGGGCACCGCCACTGGTCGACGCGCCGCCACTCGTCGAGGCGACCCCGCCCCCAGAAGTCGCGCCGCCCGTGAACGGTGCCATTCCCCCAGAAGCCGACGACACGCCGCCTGCGGAGTTCCCCCCGACACCGCCGAATCCTCCGGAATTTCCTGCGATTCCGCCCGCTGACGCCCCGCCGTTACTAGACGCGCCGGAGCCGCCGATGCCGCCGCCCCCGTTGCCGCCCGACGCGCTGCTTGGCGGCGAGCTCGACGAGTTATTGCCGCAGGCGCTCACGCCGCAAAAAGACAGGAGCAGCGCGAACGAGGCGACACGCAGCGGGGATCGATGGAGCATGTCGCGCAGTGACGTTGATGGCCGCTCGCGGGTCATGATTGAGCACCTCCAAGATCGGACCGTGAGTCGCCCGGTCGCTCGGCCGCGAAGCCGAACGACGGAACGTTACTGAGTGAGCTGACACTCCGTCTTGCAGTTGGTCTCGGTGCACATGCCGATCGCGTTGGCTCGCCCGAGCGGTTTCGTCGTGTCCGCTCCGTCCTGCTGGATCGTGACGAGGTTGGTCGTGCCCTCCACGGTCTCAATCTCGTTCACGCAGGGGCCGCTTGGGAACGTGCAGAGCGGGTTGTTGTTTCCGCAGAGGCACGGCGTGCTCGCGCAATCGTTTTTCTGCGCGCAGAGCTGGATCGTGGAGCAATTCGCGTTCGCCGTAGAGTCGCTGCTGTCGAAGCACGACGACACTTGGGACGCGCACTTCGAGCAAATGCACTGTGAGCACGTGTCGTTGGTGGTGTACTTCGGGCACGCGGAGCCCGTCGTGCCGCCGGAGCTCGTCGTGCCGCCGGAGCTCGTCGTGCCGCCGGAGCTCGTCGTGCCGCCGGAGCTCG